>CAYFJM010000042.1:0-10761 GCA_964343415.1 uncultured Vicinamibacteraceae bacterium
TTCGTGCCGGTAACGCCTGGAACTAGTGAGGTGACGGTTGGCGGGATGGTTGCCGCCGATGTGCACGGAAAGAATCATCACGTTGATGGATGTTTTGGCTCCTATGTCGATGAATTGTTGATTCGTGTAGCAGATGGTCGAACGATTGTGTGTAATCGAAATAACGAACCGGATTTGTTTTGGGCGACGATTGGCGGTATGGGTTTAACGGGTCACATTCTTGAAGTCACATTTCGTATGAATCGAATACCGTCTCCGTGGATATCGGCTGAGAGCGTACGCGTAAATGACATCGATACGTTGCTGACGGAACTACGAGAGTCCAGTAATGATTGGCCCTTTACGGTCGCGTGGGTGGACGGGTTATCCGGAGGACGAAACCTTGGGCGTGGCATTGTGTACAAGGGGCGCTGGTCGAAACGAACCGCTAACGGTTTGTCGGCAGCGGCACCTCGCCAGGCACGGGCCGTGCCATGTGATTTGCCAAATTGGGTGCTCAATCGGTGGTCAGTCGGACGATTTAACGATGTTACCTATTACAGACACGGCGCGAGAACGCGGGTCTATACACAGTCGCCGTACGATTTTTTCTATCCATTGGATAGTGTCGGAAACTGGAACCGAGTGTACGGCCGACGAGGTTTTACCCAATACCAGTGCGTGATTCCAGAAAAACACGGAGAGGAAGGGATGCGTCAATTGCTACAGCATCTTTCTGAGAGACATGCGAATGCATTCTTGTGCGTGATCAAGAATTGTGGTGATGAAGGCCATGGCCTGCTGTCTTTTCCTTTGTCCGGTATGTCGGCGGCCATTGATTTGCCGATTGATCGTCATACGCAAGATCTTGTGGATTTTTTGAATGAATGGGTGATTGGGCTTGGGGGACGAATCTATCTGGCCAAAGATGCGTTTACACGGGCCGAACATTTTAAAGCGATGGAACCGCGATTGGCGCACTGGAAATCGGTTCGTTGTCGTTGGGACCCAACGCTTCGTATTCGGAGTGCACAATCGGTGCGTATCTTTGGAGATCCAGAATGAACTGTATTGTCCTAGGCGCAACGAAGGGCATGGGAAGAGCGTTAACTCGGGCGCTAGTGGCTCGGGGTGACACGGTTTGTTTGCTCGGTCGCAATCAGGAAGCACTCCAGAAAACGGCGCGAGATTTGCAGGTGAGAGGCGATTTGGAGCAGGAACCGCAGACGGTTCTATGTGATCTCGAAGAACCAGAGACTTTTTCAAAGGCGCTTGATGTCGCTGTAATGGTGTTAGGCGAGGTGAATTTGGTAGTGATTACTGCGGGCGTATTTGCGACGCAAGACGTACTGGACAACGACGTGCGGTTGGCGCAGCAGTTAATGCAGGTTGATTTTGTTCAGACGATCGAGTTTTGTGAGCAGGCGAAAGAACGGCTTTTGCGGAACGGCGGAGGGACGCTGTGTGTGTTTTCTTCGGTTGCCGGAGATCGAGGACGAGCGCCGAGCCGTGTCTACGGTGCAGCGAAGGCAGGCCTTTCGACTTATCTTGAGGCACTTGACCATCGTTACCATCAAGAAGGCCTCCGGGTACTATGTGTCAAACCTGGTTTTATTCGAACGAGTATGACTGCAGGTTTGGCACCTCCACCATTTGCAGGCAACGCAGATGGCGTTGCAAAACGAGTCATATCCGCGATTGATGGTCAGAAACCGGTTGTTTACGCTCCCGCGATCTGGCGATGGGTGATGTTGGTGATAAGGTTTTTGCCGAGGTTTATTATGCGTCGGTCACGGTTTTAGGTCGGCGGGGAACGCGGTAGGGTTGTTGGAGGGCCTTCATGAGTTTTCGTATTGTGTGGTTTAACGTTGTTCTGTTGGTTGGCGCTGTTATTGCGACCGGTTGCGGTGATTCTCCGACTAGCCCATCCTCGTCTGCTGTGACATTTAGTAGCGTGGACTTGACTGTTGGAAGCGGTGACACGGTCGCTAACGGAGATAGAATTAAGGTCTGGTATACCGGTTGGATCTATGTAAAATCCGCCCCTGGGAATAAGGGGCAATCATTTGACTCCAATAGAGATCGTGAGCTCTTTCGATACATCGTCGGCACGGGGCATGTGATCGAAGGGTGGGACCAAGGCGTGCCAGGAATGAAGGTTGGTGGTATTCGTCGGCTGATTATTCCACCGGAACTTGCGTATGGGTCACAAGGGCAGGGTCCTATTCCGCCCGGTGCCAGTTTGATCTTTGAGATTGAAGTGGTTGAAGTCGAAAAGCCACCGTTTTATTAAAGCGAAGTAATAGATCAATTCACCTTCATGCACATTGTTGGGACCGGGTTTTTCGGTCCGAGTACGCCTTAAGACGATGAGTACATAAACGACGCGCTGCGAGAATTGCTTGCGACGAACTAGTTCGAGGCGCGTCTTGGCACGGCACCAATAAGAAAATCTAAATAGATTTATAAGTCGTGGGGAAACAGATGACAGATCGGTCAGTAGGATTTATTGGGCTTGGCCATATGGGTTTTGGTATGGCGAAGAATTTGTTGCAGTCCGGAGTGCGCCTTGTGGTGTGGGATCTTGATAAGCATCCGGAACAGCTCCTAATGCAAGAAGGGGCGAAGGTGGCGAATGATGCCGCCGACGTGGCCCGGGCGGTAGACATTTTGTTCTTATGCGTGCCGACGGATAAGGAGTCAGAAATTATCTTGTTTGGGGAGAGCGGTGTCGTCGCTAGCGGTCGAGGTGTAACAGTTGTTGATACGACGACTATGAATCGTGGTGCCGCCGTGAGATTGGCGACACGTGCGGAAGCAGCCGGGTTGTCATACAGCGATTGTCCAGTTTCTGGCTTACCGCTTCGTGCGGAGAACGGTACGCTCACGATGATGTTTGGTGGGCAGGATGAGCGATTTACTGAAATCAAACCGTATCTCGATATTATGGGAGAGTTTGTTGTGCATTGCGGTGATGTTGGACAGGGGCAGCTTATGAAGGCTGTCAATAACATCATTTATGACATCAACATTGCCGCGCTTGCAGAGGTTATGCCTTTGGCCGTTAAGGCGGGGCTAGCCCCACAGACGCTGGCAAATGTGTTGACGACAGGCAGTGCTCGGAGTTTCGCGGGTGAATACTTTGTGCCAAAGATCCTCAAAGGTCAGTTTGAGGGAGATTTTTCGCTAGAAGCTGCCTACAAAGATATTGTCAATGTTCAGGAAGCAGCGACGGAGTATGAGGCTCAGTTGCCGGTGGTATCGGCGATGGTCTCGAAGTACCAGGCAGCCATCGATATGGGGTATGGAGATGAACCGAAAAGCTCGATGATCAAAGTGCATGAGAAAGAACTTGACCAAAAGGTTCGTCTTACTCTTCCCTAAAACATACAACGGTATTGCCGCGCCCACGGTTGTTCTCAAAGAGTTCAAAGGCCTTGAGGTAGTCGTGTACTGGAAACAATCGATCGACGCGTGGTGAGATTGAGCCACTTTCCAAAAAACCCATGATTTCAGCAACGTTGTCCTGGTGAGCGGAAGGATATTGTTTTGCCCAACCAGCCCAGATGCTGCCAACAACGGTCGCTTGTTTAATAAGAAGAATTCCTGGCCGAATAGGTTTTTGACCGGCCGTAAAGCCGACGAGGCAAATGATGCCGAGCGGTCTAATGACTGAAACGAGCGCTGCCTCAAACAGATCGCCTTGCACCATGTCGAGGACACAATCGACTCCCTCTGGGTGTCCTAATTCTGCGGAAGCTTGTTTAACATCAGTTTTGAAATTGCGGTAGCTATTCCGATCGCGACCGTAACAAAAGACACGGTCAGCACCAGCCTCGCTTGGTAAAGAGGTCTTTTCCGGAACACTCACACCAGCAATGACCTGTGCGCCCATGGCTTTTGCCAGTTCAATCGCGGCCATGCCTACACCACCTGACGCACCGTCGACGAGAACAAGATCACCGGCTACAACATTCCCTAATGTTTTCAGGGAGTGGTAGGCGGGGAAGAAATTCCGGCCGAGATTTGCGCATTTTGCTAGTGGGATATTTTGAGGTGCTTTCCAGACATTTGTCGCGGCCACACTGATTATCGATGCGAGGCCGCCGATCGTCATTTGTGCAATGACTCGGTCTCCAACGGCGATATGGTCAACACTAGAACCGATCGCTCTCACAACACCCGTCACGTCCATTCCGGGGACGTACGGCAGGTCAGGTTTCATTTGGTACAAACCCTGCGCCTGTAGGGCGTCCGGGTATTGGACGCCAGCGTAATAGGTATCGATAAGAACCTGACCGTCAGTGCACGGCGGTGCAGGGATTTCTTCTAGCCTCAGAACGTCCTTTAGTGGATCTGGTGTGGGGACGGGTTTTCCATTTTTATCGAGGCCAGCGTAACGGTGGCAGCGGACGGCTTGTATTAACTCGCTCATAACACTCCAAAAAGAAAAGGGCACCGAGATTATAGTGGTGTCTGAAATGAGGATTGATCAGTTCTAACTCTTTGCGTTCTTTCGAGTTAGGTCGATTTTTGTTCTTGACTTGCTTTACCGGTACAACTAGTCTCAACCTGACGAATGTTACGTGTTCTGATATCCATGTGACAAGAACGTAGCGATGCCGAGAATGCAAATAACAAAGACTGCGTTTTCACTGGCTATAACGACTTGTGTCGTTAGCTCCGTGGCTGCGCAGGACGCTTCTACTTCTCATCGACAACTCCTTGATCGGTATTGCGTAACGTGCCACAACGACCGGCTTGAAACCGCGGGCTTGAGCTTGGAAAGCCTTGACGTCGGAAATCCACCTGAACACGCAGAGGTATGGGAAAAAGTTGTACGCAAACTGAGAACGGGTACGATGCCACCGCCGAACCGGACTCCTCCGCCGGTTGCAGACAGTTTTGCCTTGCAAACATGGTTGGAAACCAATTTAGATGCTGTCGCGGAGACGCGGCCATTTGCTGGTCGAACGGAATCGCTTCGTCGTCTGAATCGCACTGAGTACGAGAATGCCGTTCGTGATTTATTGGCTTTGGACATCGATGGCGCAGCGCTGTTACCTCCAGACGAAGCGGGGCATGGGTTCGACAATGTCAATGTCGGCGATCTGTCTCCGGCGCTACTAGACCGCTATATATCTGCGGCTCAGCGGGTTAGTCGGTTGGCCGTTGGCACGACAGTTACTTCAGCGCAGAGTGAGGTCGTTCGTGTGCCGGCTGATGTGACACAGGAAGACCATATGGAAGGGCTTCCTATAGGAACGCGTGGTGGAGTTGTTGTTTCGTATACGTTTGCTCAAGACGGCGAGTACGATATTCAAATCCGCTTGGCGAGGAATCGTGAAGGACGTGTAGGAGGGCTGAGGCAACCAGAAGACCACACGCTGGAGTTGCTCGTTGATCGAGAACGCGTTGAGCTGTTCACGATTGAAAAACCACCTGATGATGATGATCATGGGTTAGTGGATGCCCATCTGAAGACGAGAATTGCAGTGGAGGCTGGTCCTCACGACGTCGGTGTGACGTTTTTTAAGCGGACAGCTTCACTTCTGGAAACAGAACGTCAACCGTTGCAGTCTCACTTTAACGAGACACGGCATCCTCGTCAGACACCAGCGGTGTATGAGATATCCATTACCGGACCGTATAACGCGACAGGCGTTGCTGACACGCCCAGTCGCCGACGGTTGTTTGTGTGTAAACCGACCGAGGCGAGTCAGTCGTTGGAAGAAAAATGTGCAGAGCAGATTCTTATGACGGTGATGCGTCGGGCGTATCGTCGCCCGGTATCCAAGGACGATCTAAATCGTCCGATGGGCTTTTTCAAAGAGGGGCGGGCAGAGGGGGATTTTGACGCCGGTATCGGGAAGGCGCTAAGTGCCGTACTCATGAGCCCGAGTTTTCTGTTCCGGGTGGAATCCGACCCAGAAGATCATGTGGCCGGAGGGGCTTACCGGATTAGTGATCTTGAACTGGCGTCGCGACTGTCGTTTTTCCTGTGGAGCAGCATTCCGGACGACGAACTCCTTGATGCAGCAATTCGTGGAGTGCTGAGTGATGCGGATGAATTAGAGCGACAGACGCGACGAATGCTTGCCGATTCACGATCTTTTAATCTGGCTAGCAACTTTGCGGGGCAGTGGCTTCGTCTGCGTAACCTTGAAGCCGTGACCCCAAATGCAAGACTGTATCCGGACTTTGACGATAACTTGCGGCAGGCGTTTCGTACAGAAACAGAAATGTTTTTCGATAGTGTGCTTCGAGACGACCGGAGTGTGGTCGATTTGTTGAGTGCGGACTACACGTTTTTGAATGAGCGACTTGCGAAGCATTATGGAATTCCAAATATTTACGGGAGCCGGTTTCGTCGAATTTCGCTAACGCCTGAGAGTAAGCGAGGTGGGTTACTTCGCCACGGCAGCATTTTGTCAGTAACGTCGTATGCAACGAGGACCTCACCTGTCATTCGCGGCGTATGGGTGCTTGATAACATTTTTGGTGCACCACCACCACCGCCTTTGCCGAATGTTCCATCTCTGGAAGAAAATGCGGTTGCCGCAAACTTACCAATGCGAGAACGCTTAGCAGCGCACCGCACGAATGCGGTGTGTGCAAGCTGTCATCGTACAATCGACCCCGTTGGGTTTGCGCTCGAGAATTTTGATGCAATTGGACGTTGGCGTGAGCATGAAGGGGATAACGGTGTGATGGATGCGTCTGGTGGGCTCCCTGGTGTTGGGGATTTTGTGGGGGTGTCGGGTTTAGAGGAAGGCCTGTTGAGTCGCCCGGATCTTTTTACCGGAACATTAACGGAGAAATTATTAACCTTTGCGCTCGGCCGCGGCGTTGAATTTTATGATGCGCCGGCTATCCGGAAAATTGTTCGCGATGTGGAATCTGAGGGTTATCGGTTTTCGTCAGTTATATTGGGAATTGTAAACAGCGTACCGTTTCAGATGAGGAATTCGACATGATCATCACAAAGAAGGCGTTACCAAGACGTACGTTCTTGCGCGGCTTGCAGGCAACTCTGGCATTGCCCTTGCGGGATGCCATGATTCCGGCGGCTACGGCACTCGCAAAGACTGCAGCCAAGCCTGTGCCGCGGTTGGGGTATGTGTTTATCCCTATGGGATGCCACCACGATAAATGGATTCCTGAGGGCCAAGGCGTATTGGGGCAGTTGTCGCCGAGCTTGAGCCCGTTAGAACCGGTTCGCGATCAGTTGACCGTTGTGACTAACCTTGAGTTGGAGATGTCATATCCGGGGACGCACGATACGTCGAATTCAGGATTTCTGAGTGCGGCGTTTGCCAAGCATACCGAGAGTTCTGATTATCACCTGGGAACAACCGCGGACCAACTCGCGGCAAAACAAATTGGGCAAGACACCCAGTTGCCGTCATTGGAACTATGCATGGACTTGGATCCACTTGCGGGTGTGTGCAATAACGGCTACGCGTGTGTGTATCAGAACAGTTTGTCGTGGTCATCGCCAACGACACCACTGCCGTCAGAGGCGCATCCTCGGATGGTCTTTGAGCGACTGTTTGGTGAGGGTGGGACACCTGAGGAGCGGCGTGCGGCGTTGCAGAATCGAGCAAGTCTGCTGGATTCCTTTAGTGCGGATGTCCAGCAACTGAAGGCTAAACTGACGGCTGGAGACCGTATTCGCGTCGATCAGTATCTCGATAGTATTCGAGAAGTGGAGCGCCAGATCCAGCGAGCCGAGCACGGTGCGATGACGAATCCTGAGCCTGACATGGATCGTCCGACAGGTGTGCCCGTGACATTCGCAGAGCATGCGCGGTTGATGTTTGATCTACAGGCCCTTGCGTTGCAGGGGGATCTAACGAGGGTGATTACGTTTCAACTGACTCGTGAATTGAATAACCGGACGTATCCGGAAATCGGGGTGCCGGACCCGCATCACCCGACGAGTCACCATGGAAACGATCCTGAGAAGTTAGAGAAGATTGCAAAAATCAATACCTATCACGTGTCGTTTTTCTCTGAATTTCTTCAAAAGTTGGCAGCTACTCCTGACGGAGATGGGTCGCTCCTTGATCACACCGTTTACCTTTATGGAAGTGGTATTGGTAATCCCAGCATTCATGACCATGAGAACCTCCCGATTCTTGTGGCCGGGGGAGCAGGCTGTGGCATGAAGGGTGGGCAACATATTCGGTACGCGGAGCAGACACCGTTGGCGAATTTGCATTTGACACTACTCGATCGTGTCGGGGTGCATCTGGATTCTTTTGGTGACAGCAATGCGAAAGTCGAGAATTTATTTGATGAAGTTACCGTCTAACCGAAGGATAGGAGAGATGGGCATGCTACGGACTGTAGGAGTTTTCGTTCAGGTGGTCATGTTGCTCGTGCTTGGAGTTGGTGGTGGGATAGCCGCGCCGGCGGAGGAATCTCTAGTAGCCGATGCGGCCGAGAGTCGAAACGCGACGGTCATCGAAACCCTGTTAAAGACGGGGGCTGATGTCAATGCGGCACAGGTCGATGGAATGACGGCGTTACATTGGGCGGTCTATCACGATGAATTCCAGACGGCCAAGCTGCTAGTGAAGGCCGGTGCCGATGTGCGTCGAGAGAATCGATACGGAGTGGCGCCTATTTCGCTTGCAGCGACGAATGGGAATGGTCCCCTTGTTGAGCTCTTGCTTGACGCCGGAGCCGACGCGAACAGAGTATCGGATGGCGGTGAAACCGTCTTAATGACGGCGGCGTACACCGGAAACCTGGGCGTTGTCGAGGCCCTCCTTCGGCACAATGCTGACCCGAATGCGACGGAGCAGCGCAATCAAACAGCGTTGATGTGGGCGGCTGCTGAGGGACATGCCTCAGTTGTTGATGCACTGATCGATGCGGGTGCGGATGTCCACGCCAAGTTGTACTCAGGTTTTACACCAATGTTTTTTGCTGTTCGAGAGGGTCGCATTGAGGTCGTTGAGCGGTTATTACGGGCTGGCGTTGATGTGAATGCGCTCTTGGAACGCGATAAGGATGCTGTTTGTGCGTGGTGTGATACCCGCTCTGCACGACCCGTCAATGATGGGATGAGTCCGTTGCTTCTGGCCGTTCGAAATGGCCACTTTGAGTTGGCGTTAGCGCTCGTTGACGCGGGTGCTGACCCGAATGATCAGCGCACCGGGTTTAGTCCGATTCATAGTGTGAGCTGGACGCGTAAGCCGGACGCGAGTGATACGGGGAACCCTTCACCTGTTGGGTCTGGAAACGTAACGAGCCTAGATTTTGTTAGAGGGATGGTGGACCGTGGTGCGGACGTGAACCTACGGTTAGAACAGCCGAAGGGTAGGCCGCCGCAAACGGCATCTCGGTTGAGTAATGAAGGGGCGACGGCGTTTCTTATGGCGGCCGATAGAGCTGACGTGTCGTTTATGCGGCTATTGGTTGAGCTAGGCGCTGATCCCTTCATGCCGAACATAGAATTTACGACCCCACTCATGGCTGCGGCGGGTCTTGGGACAACGGCGCCGCTCGAAGAAGCCGGCACGGAGCCGGAAGCGTACAAGGCGGTTGAGTTTTTGTTGGATCTCGGTGCAGACATTGATGCGATTGACGAAAATGGTGATACCCCGATGCATGGCGCTGCGTATGGGAATTTCCCTACGGTCGTTGAATTGCTAGCCGAACATGGTGCAGATTCTTCGGTGTGGAAAGAGAAAAATGAACGCGGGTTAACGCCGTTGTTTATTGCTGAGGGCTATCGCGGTGGTGGCTTCAAACTCTCGCGCCCGACCACGGAAGCCGTGACGCGAGTTATGAAGGCAGAGGGGCTATCGATGGCCGGCGAACGGCCTGCGATTCGTGATATCTATGAAAAGAAGCCGGAGCCACAGCCTGAGTTGCTGCATCCAGCACAGGCGAAGAAACCGAAAGTTTCTCAGCCGTAGCCATAACGATCATTCCGAACACACTCTTGCTGGTGCCGACCGAAATCGAGCGGAAGCACCTTGCAAGCCAGCCTCGATTTAGTTCCTATGGTCCCCACGAGTTGTGTGGGTTTGGGCCTGTGGCGGCCGCAGCCAGGACAACAAGTCAAATAGCTGTCCATAAACCGGACAGAGTCATACTGATTGGGATTGCTGGAACTTTTAATACCTCGGTGCTGCCAGTTGGAGGGGCCGCATTGCTGCCTCGGGTGATCATGCACGGCATTGGCGTGGGAACGGACGAGACGTTTGTGCCTGCTGGCGAGATGGGATTTCAGCACTGGCCTGGGAAGGACGACGAGACTGCGATTGGCGACGAGATCGTATTGAGCACTCCGCGGCCGTGGATTTCTGGTTCATTGCTGACGTGTAGTGCGGCCTCGGCGTCAATACAAGACATGCGGCATCGATTAAATCGATATCCAGATATAGTCGCGGAAGACATGGAGGGCTATGGAGTTGCACTGGCTTGTGGCCTTGAAAACGTACCACTTGTTATCATCCGCGGAATTTCAAATATTGTGGGTGATCGGCTTAGCAAGAACTGGCAGATACCAGAAGCATTAATTTCGGCGTGGTCTCTCGCTGAAGAGGTCATCGAGTGTGCGTCGTGGGACAATCCTGTATGACGCCGCTCCACTTGGGTATTTCAACCTGTCCGAACGACACGTTTGCATTTCACGCGATACTCAAACAAAAAATCGATCTACGGGGCTTAGAATTTCGGATTGAACTTTTGGATGTCGATGAACTGAACAAGCGTCTACTGCGCGGAGATTTTGATATCGCGAAGACGAGTTTTTATGCAGCG
>CAYFJM010000043.1:0-10634 GCA_964343415.1 uncultured Vicinamibacteraceae bacterium
ATCTTACATGCCGTAGCTACATCGGTAAGTCGAGCTCCGTACAATAGGTTCGTCATCCACGTCAGCGCCTGCACACCGACATAATATCCCACGTAATTCGTATTTCGCCCTTCCATAACCCTTGAACCGTACAGGGCATCGAGATCATGCTCACGCGCATACGACAAAAGTCGAGGGTATTCTTCCGGTTCGTATTCCAGATCGGCATCCTGAATAATGAAATATTCACCGCGCGCCTGTGTAATCGCAGTTCGGATCGAAGTACCTTTTCCTAGGTTACGAGGTTGAAAAATCACCTCGACTGAATCGTCAACGTCTGCCAATAATTCACGGGTCCCATCCGTCGAACAATTATCAACAACAATAATCTGTTTCGTGACAGGAACAGCAATGACGCGCTCAAGCACCTGCATAATAGTTGTGCGCTCGTTATACGCGGCGATAGCAACCGTTAGTTCAGGCGCTACTCCACTTGTCCGTTTTGTCATTCGAAATTACACCCGCCAGGCCGTTTAAGATAATCCTCGAGACCGAAAGAATTCTTCAAACCGCTCCAATACAAAATCTAGCATTTCAGCAGTGAGTCCCGGGTACACCCCTATAAAAAAGGTATCGCGCATGACGATGTCCGATTGATTTAGATCTCCCTGAACCCGATGCACCACATCACGATACGCAGGTTGCCGGAGAATGTTTCCAGAAAAAATCTCTCTCGTCTCAATCAGTGACTCCTCCAACCATGTTACCAACTCACTGCGAACAACGCCTCCACGTACAGTCAATGGAAACGCGAACCACGCCGGCTCAGCATCAGGGTACGCCTTCGGCAATATCAAGAATTCCTCGTAAGGCTTAAGCCCAGCGTAAAGTCGATCGAAATTCTGCTGTCTTCGCGCGTGAAAATCACCAATCCGATCAGCTTGCACTGTGCCAATCGCTGCTTGTAGGTCCGTTGGTTTTAAGTTGTAACCAATCTCTGAATAAATGTATTTGTGGTCATACCCTTCCGGCAAATCCCCCAACTGCCACCCAAATCGCTTACCACACGTATCACTTTGCCCAGGTTCACACCAACAATCACGACCCCAATCACGCACCGACCGCACAATCTTTGCAACCCTGGGCTCTCTCACAACCACCCCACCACCTTCACCAAGAGTAATATGATGCGCTGGATAAAAACTGCACGTCGACACATCTCCAAATGTACCAACGAGCTGGCCGTTATATTTAGCACCTAACGCATCACAGCAATCCTCGACCACCCAGAGATCGTGCTCTCGTGCAATCTCCATCAAAACATCCATCCGACAAGGGTTCCCCAATGTGTGCGGGATCACCAGCGCTTGAGTTTTTGATGAAACGGCAGCCGCCACCGCATCGACGTCAACATCATAGGTCCCCAATTCACAATCGACGAACACCGGGACAAGGCCATTTTGAAGAATAGGAGAAAGTGTCGTAGGAAAAGTCACGGCTGGTGTGATCACTTCGCCACCAGAACCCATATGCTTATCTAAGTTCTTCGAACACAGGGCCGTCACAGCTGCAAGGTTTGCTGATGAGCCAGAGTTGGTAAGCACAAAATCTCGAGAATCAAAAAAATTCCGCATCCTAGATTCAAATTGAGCACCATAGGGCCCCAGTGTCAGCCAGAAATCTAATGCGCTACTAACCAGAGCCACCATTTCTCGGTCATCGAATACCCGACCGGCATACCGAACTTTGGTCTTGTAAGGAACAAAAGCACTGGGAGAATGCGCGACCGAAGCGTACTCTCTTACTTTCTCAAGAATCTCTTTCTTTAACTGTTCTGCTGTAGCGCTCATTGGTTAGTAACTGTCGAAGAAGTCGTGGTCGATTGAGAACAGTACCATGAGATCGTCTTTTTAAGACCCTCTCGTAAAATGGTACGCGGCGTCCAACCAAGAAGTTTACGAGCTTTTTCGTTGCTTGATGCCCATACACGTGCTTCATTAGCACGTGCAGGCATCGCGCCATAGCGAGGCGCAAGGTCAACCATCATAAGATTCCTTACTGTCTCGGCCACCTGTTTAATTGTGTGCGTCTGTTCGTCTCCGAGATTAATAACCTCGCCAAAACCAGTCTGGCACTCAGCAGCCAACAACAAACCTTCAACCACATCTTCCACGTAAAGGAAATCCCGACTAAGATCAGGATTAGAAAGGGCAGGCCTCTCACCACGAGAAAACGCACCGATAAGTGACGGAATCAGACGATGATTCGGCTGGCCTGGCCCATAAGCCGTCGCGATTCGAACAACAACAGCCGGGAACCCTTTGCTCCGATACAAGCTCAGCGCTAGCTGCTCCGCAGCAAGTTTTGATACTGCGTAAGGTGACGGTGGCGCTGCGGCCTGCTCTTCACTAAATGGAATCGCACCATTTCCGTACACTTCAACGCTACTCGGAAGCACGAATGACTCAAGCGAATGCTCCTCTAGCGCTCTCAATAGATTCAGGGTCCCAAGTACATTAACGCGCATACATGCGTCAGCAATGTCTAACGAACGATCTAGATTGACCACGGCCGCGAGATGAAATACGACGTCAGGATTCGCCGCAGAAACTGCCGCACGAATCGAATTCGCATCCAGTAAATCGCCTCTCACTATTACGCAACCTTCCGGACTCGAATTATCAATCGTTGAAGCTAATCCTTGATCAAAGACATGCACATGATGTCCTTGCCTTAAAAGACCAGATACGAGATGCGCGCCCAAAAAGCCCATCCCTCCTGTCACGAACGCTTTCATTCCGATGCACCTCTATTGGTATTAATCCGACTACCCTGTGCGGGCACACTATCGTGTCGTTCCTGTTGATAGCGAGTCGTTCTTTCACCCGATTGATGTGGGTCCCCCACGCTAGACCGACGCTCGTTACGGTTAACAATTAATCTCAATGATGCCTTAAGTCCCTGAATGCCATCTGAAATACTCCTAAATGTAGGTGCACCTAATCCACGAAGTCTGCTGCAATCCAGTAATACCCGAAGCGAGCGTTCCGCGATTTGTGGCATTTCATCTGTAGCACGAGCAATTACAAGGTTACGATCAAGGTTGAATTCGCGGCAGACTTTGTTAGCAAGAGACGCTCTATCGCATAAATCTGGACCGGTCGCATGAAATATACCGACAGCGTTACGGGACAACAGATAGTGCGTCGCTTCCGCAAGATCGTCCGTATACGTTGGACTTCCCCATTGGTCGGATGGAACCGAAACCGTCTTGCCCTCAGAAAGCTGATCAATAAGTCTAAGGATAAAATTTCGCCGCTGAATGTCTGGCCCATACACCCAACCAGTTCGAATTATCAGATGTGATTGAGGCAGGATCTCTTGAAGTAATTCTTCGGTTCGCGCCTTGCTGCGCGAATATACATTCAGAGGATTCACTGAATCACTCTCAACATAACTGTTCTTGGTTCCATCAAAAACATGGTCGGTGCTGAAAAATACGACACGTGCATTGTTTTCGCTTGCATACTGAGCCACGCGCCCAGGACCCAGCGTATTGATACGATTACATAATTCAGGTTCTCTAACGCATCGATCTAAGTGGCACATCGCACCCGCGACAAGAATCACATCGGGCCGCACAGAACGAAGTACAGCGTCAGTCGCCTCAAAATCAGCAAGATCAACAGTCAGATCCCCAGGGCGACCGTGCTGATTCGATGCAGAAACTAAAGTCCCTGCCGAAAATTTCCGCTCTAAGGCGCAACCCAGTTGGCCTGAAGCACCGATCAACAGTACCCGCTCAGGCCCGGATATCATTAAAGCACACGACCTTTCCTATAAATAGTGAACACAAATCGAAACCCCTAAACGACTCTAAGCTTCGGTATAGGAATGATGAATTTTCCGCCACCCTGTCTATACACTTTCTGCTGTCGCAAGACTTCTTCTTCGAAATTCCAGGTGAGAAGCAAGACATAATCCGGTCGCTCTGTTATAAGTGCTTCGGGATTGCGAATAGGTATGTGAGTCCCGGGCGTGTACCGCCCTTGTTTCACCGGACTTCGATCCACTACAAACTTAATATCAGTAGCATCAATACCAAAATAATTAAGCAGTGTGCTTCCTTTTGCGGACGCTCCATAAGCCGCCACCGTTTTGCCACTGTCACGTAATTCGCCCAACAAATTTAACAGTTCTATCTTGAGCGTCTCAACCCTCTCCGCAAACGTAAGATAAAAATCGGACCGATCAATATTGTCTTTGGATTCTTGATCTAGAAGCTGCTGGACATTGCGTGATGGCTTGGCTGCGTACTCATCGATTCCAGAAAAAATACGAAGTGAACCTCCATGGATTCCTAGCCGCTCCACATCATGAATAACTAATCCATGCCTCTCAAATAATCGCGTAAGCGCTGTAACAGAAAAGTAACAAAGATGTTCGTGATACACCGTATCAAACTCTGTGCCGTCAACCATGTCCCTCACGTACGGTACTTCCACAATGATGACGCCTGAATCCTTCACGAAACGCCGAAAACCCTGAACAACTCCATTTAAATCTGGGACATGTGCGAGAACGTTATTCGCATGGATCACATCCGCACGACCATAGTTTTCGATCAACTTGTCTACTAGTTGAAAACCAAAAAAATCACATACTGTTGGAATGCTTCGTTCACGGGCCACAGCGGCAATGTTCGTGGCGGGTTCGATCCCGACTATTGGTATTTGAGCTTGCTTGTAAGCTTGAAGTAGATAGCCATCATTGCTAGCGATTTCAGCCGCCAAACTGTTGCTATTAAGTTGCCTCTCACGAATAACGCGCTGGACGAGCTTAGAAGCATGAGTCACCATCGTCTCTGAAACGGATGAAAAATACAGATACTCACCAAACAAATCCGCAGGTGGAACCGTTTCAGTAATTTGAACAAGGCCGCACAAATGACAAAACACTAGATCTAGTGGATAGGAAGGTTCTGGTGCCGTTAATTGCGACTCGGTAAGTAAAGCATTGGCTAATGGAGTATCGCCAAGTGAAAGAACCTCACAAAGCTCTGTCCCCCCACACGAACGGCAAACGCCACCATTTGCGCTCACTCCCATGTTTTCCATGGGGCGGCACCATCAACCCAAAGTCGTTGCAAATGCCGCTTGTCTCTTAGGGTGTCCATGCACTGCCAAAAAGCTTCGTGGCGATAGGCCGCTAACTGACCATCGGCCGCGAGGCGTTCGAGTGCGTCTGCTTCCAGTATGGTTTGATCACCTTGATCGAGGTAGCCAAAGATTGCCGGCTCGAAAACCATAAACCCACCATTAATCCAACCCTCTCCAATCTGTGGCTTTTCTGTAAATTCAGTCACAAGGTCGCCATTAAATACTAAGCCACCAAAACGAGAAGGCGGCCGAACAGCCGTTACCGTCCCGATCCGCCCATGTGCTTTGTGAAACTCCATTAACTTATGAAGATCGATATCACTCACGCCATCGCCATAAGTAAGCATAAATGTCTCAGTATTCAAAAACGGCTCAAGGCGTTTCAGCCGTCCACCCGTCATGGTATCAAGGCCGGTATCATGTAGATGGACAACCCAATCCTCAGCCCCTCGCCCATGTCGTGACAATTCTCCGCGAGCCAAATCCAAAGTCATACTTCCACTTAATGTGTGATAGTCGTGAAAGTACCGTTTGATCACATCACCGCGAAAGCCTAACGCAACAAAAAATTCCTTAAACCCTTGATGAGCATAGTTACGCATCACATGCCAGAGAATCGGGCGACTACCTATCTCTACCATAGGCTTCGGTTTCATCTCCGTCTCTTCAGCTAAGCGAGTCCCAAAACCACCTGCAAGCAGTACTACCTTCGTCATACAGAATCGAAGCCTCCACCAACGAATGAACGTATGTTAAAGGGCAACCTCACCACGGGATACCTTTCTACCGACCAAGTTCAAACCCGGGTTTGAAAGGCGCTGTATTTGACCAATGTTCCGTTTTTTCATAATTTCAACAATATCTGCATATCTTTGAGGATTATCGTACGCGGGCGCAAGCATGTCGAAAGTGTCAAGCACTGCCCATTGATATCGTTGCCCCATTGACAACTCTTTAGAATCCACATAGTTCGCTACAGGCAACACAAACTGAAACACTCGTTTCAGAACCGGCACCCGAAACAACACCTCGGACAAAATAAAGGCGACAGGCATAACTGTCTTGATAAGATTTAACAACCATTCAGCTTTGATACGCCGCGTAAGCGGACGAATCCAGTATTTGCTATACAACATTGTCGACCAGCGTCTTTCGTAGATAGTGACAGCCATCCGTCCTTCAACGTCAACAATATCAGCCAAACTCTGAACTGCCGCTTTAGGGTCAGGAGTATGCTGGATCACGCCGATGCAATAAACGCCATCGAACGAGCAAGGTCTAAACGGAAGTTCCAAGATACTCGCCTGCACGAGATGCACATTCGAGCGCCCAGAAACGGTTTCTTGTGCCGCATCAATGGCCGAACTAAGATCCACCCCAATTACATCACACTCGCGATTGCGACTTGACACTTCAAGGAAACGACCTGCTCCGCAGCCTGCATCTAAAACTGTCTTCCCATTCCACCAACTGGACTCCCACGCCGTTTCATTGCGAAGGCGCTCTTCCGACTGCCGTGTTCCGTTCAGCGAGTCGATTTGTTCTTGTCTGAAACGGTTCCACTGATAGCCAAATGATGTCGCATAGTTGCCAGTCGGTACAAACCTTGGAATGCCTCGTTCTATGGGATAACGAACCTGACAACCTGTGCATTCCAATGCACCAGTGCGAATGTCACCGTCGTCCGCAATTAATTCTGGCTGACAATCTAAAGCCTCATGACATTTCGGACAGACAAGTAATTCAGTCAGTTTTTTTCGCATTGAAACCTATAAACATATCCCTAACAACGACCACGACGAGCTAATTAAGACCGACCTCTTCATTCAGATTACAGAACACCCGAGACGCCGTGTCGAGACAATGGTTGTTCTGATTCTTTCTAGATCGAAGTAATCCCGCCAAAACCGTCCATCGAATCCATTGACACACATCAAGAAGCGCGTTAACCAATCGACCGACCCAAAGTACTCGAGCTATTCTCGCCACTGTCAAAGTCAGAGTCACAGTCAGACTGCGAACACCCACTTCGCGTCCTAAACGACCAAGTTCGGCATAGGATTCGAATCCATCAGCATTGCAAAGCCTGACCGCACTACCAAAAAATTTTCTGTAGGCTAGCGGACGAAGATGCCTTGTCCACCACGCCGAACTGATATGGCATTCTTGAGCCTTGTCATAAACATCAGCAAACATCTTGAACCAACTAAGCCGGAATTCAATCCGACCCATCCGCTTTGAACCACCGTCTGTGTGATCCGAAAAAATTCCACCGACTGTCGGCGAAAATCCGATCGGCGCTGTTACGGCAGCAAGCGCATGCCAACCCGTCTCTGTCCAATTCCACCATGATTGACGAAACGCACCTATTTCCGACATGGCATGCGTTCGGTACACGACACCCGTCAATGACACTCCAGCTTTCAAACAATGCGCTATTCCTTCAGGTGGCGTTAGTATGCATGCCTGTTTCGGATGAATCATCTTGTTCACAAACTGGCCATTTTCATTTACCGCGACTACCCTCGTTGAGACGAATGCTAATGGGGAATCTGATTCTTGATGAACAAGAAGGGCATCACGCATGAAATCCGGCAACAACACATCATCGTCACAAAGAATATTGAAATACTGTGTAGTCACATTCTGCATGCCATAGATCATATTGTTCAGACTGCCGATGTTTTCTTCGTGTCGGTAGTAATGAACGCGAGGATCAGCTTCCATTAAACCTTGAGCAACAGATGCAGTGTCGTCTGTCGATGCGTTATCCAGGATTTGAATAACAAAATCAGGATAAGACTGGCCCAACACGCTAAGCACGGCCCGTTTCATCAAAGTCGGCCGCTCATACGTTGGAATGATGGTCGTTACTTTAGGTTCGCCCACTGCTCTAGATGAACACCGGTTACAGTCCGGCCGGCATGATCTTACCAAGTAAGAGCGCCCTCACTGAGGGCTGCCATACACAGCGAAATTGGTTGACAATCAAATCGATATTATCCGAGTCTCTTCAGCTCATCACAGAGGCAGACACAAATAAATCAATCTCAGGAAAATCGTGATTTCAGTTTCGAGCCATTTCGATAGATATCAAGAATGGGTTCACCATATTTCGACTTATTTAAGACATGCCTGATATCACTCTTGTACTCCAAAAATTTACGACTTAAAGTAAGACGAACAGCATCCAGTCCACCACCAGAAGGCCAAGGTAATTGGTTATGGTCATGGTGATTATTATGGGCCCATTCCGCAACACCAGTATTCTTGCAAGCCTTGCACAATGGCGCATCGATCTTTTTCTCTCTCATCTCATCATATGGTGTCTCGTGGATATCTCCCACCGCCGACTGGGCATCAGTTCCACAACAAATCAATAACCGGCCACGCTCATCAACGACGACATCATCCCAAGCAGGACAGTCATAACCAGGACCATCTTCTTTATAAGACGTAATCGACTCAACCATATGGTCAAGATAAATATCCCGCTCCGCCTCTACCTTCCGGTGTTCGGGCAATCGATCAGTCGATGCCTGAATTAATTCCACTAGATCATTCATAAATGCAACCGATGGAATAAATCCAATACCATGGCGCCGGCTATATCGATACGCCTCCCAAAACTCATGTTCATTAAACGTATACCGGTGCCACGACATAAACACTTTTGTCTGTGGAGAGTATTTCTTTAAATCGTTATTAAAAGATTCAAAGTTTGCTAACACTTTCCGAAAGTCACCATGAATTCTGCCGTAGGTAGCTTCTGTCATTCCTGACAGACTAAATAAGACCTCGTTAATGACTGAAAAATTCTCTTGACGGATAGGTTGAACTTTCTGGAAATTGGAACTAATAACCGCAAACAGTCCATGCTCTCGCAAAATCTCGAGATACTCGTTCATAAACGGCGATAAAAACGGCTCTCCCCAGTTATACAGGTACACACGATCAATTTTCTTATCTTTAACAGCCTGAGATTTACTGAGACGAGATATCGTCTCTCTGAAGATATCGACCGGCATATAGGCCGCAGGCTTCTCCTTACGCCGTGACTTGCCAGAATTCTGAGCACAAAATGGACAGGTCGCCTGGCAAACACCTGCGACTTCTATGATGATACGCCCCGACGGTCTAATTTCCATAGCCGTGGACGCTTTACCCGGAGACAGCCCGTCATGGCTTTCAGCAGAGACAGGTGTCAGCGGTAGTACAGTCGCACTTCCACTTGCAACCGTTTCAGTTGGCATGAAGACCTCTCATTAACTTAATAACAGTATAGCGAAAGATTTCCGATTGCATTTCTTGGGTGTTCATGGCTACGCTTACTCAGCAAGCAAGAAGCAGACCACCTAAATAATATCCGTTAGTTCCATAACATATTCGCCGGCAATCAACTAGCGGCCGGTCGGGAGCGAATCTCCTCCAAAAAGTCTAAGACTGAATGGTCCTCAACAACAAATTGATCTTCCGACACCCCGTAATCCATTCCTTCACTACCTCGACGACTAAGCGACAACACTTCAGGCTTAACATCTCGAGCATGAAGCTCTGTTACTAATCCATCACCAAACTTTGTAACCGTCTTCGAATCGTCGAGCAAAACCAAAGCACCGGTTCTGGAGCAAGACTCGATGATTGGCGCCAAGTCGATCCCCGGAACAAAATTAACGTGAAACACGTCACTCTTAATATCTGACGCGCTCAGTTGATCGGCCACACGAAGTCCCTCTCGGAGGGAAAAGTTATAGCACGCGATAGTCAAATCATCGCCAGACCGATACCGAAATAACGAACTATCAGCTGCCGTCATTTCTGTGGGGATATCGAGAGCGGGCGTTCCGAAAAGACGTTGGCTCGTACAAATCACTCTAAAACCAGGACTCACAAATTGTGCGCCAACGACGGACCGTGCTTCCTCTACGGTATTGAGACAGTAAACATTGATATTTCCCAATGAAGCTACATCTCCGGCTGAATTAAGACTTGACTGAGGGCCCTGATAACCCTGATCACAAATAATCAAAAAAATCGTAAAACTCCCAAGTCGTTCCAGCGGATTCGTTGACCGAATAAAGTTGAACGTATTTACAAGCTGGTCAAGCCCGAGCAGGAGAAAATCGAGTTGTTTCATGAACACAGCAGAATTACCACCATCCATCATCATTCCAAGCCCAACCCCTATATGAGTCAACTCGCAATTGCCCACATTAAGGATACGGCCTTCCTGATTCACTGTTAGCCCACGAGCAAGACCTGAAAGTTTCGAACCAGTATCAATATTTTCGCCAAACAAAAGCACCGGCCCACAATGCTCCGTGACAGAGTTAACCTCCTCAACAATTTGTGTAATGTAGTTCTTATTCAAATCAATCCACCTTAAGAAGTTCGTGCGAGACAGTCATGAACTTATCAACACCTAGCGCTTCACGAACGTGATAAACCGGATCGGCAGGTGAATCCTCAACCAAAAGACCATCCTCAATAGCGATG
>CAYFJM010000044.1:0-10621 GCA_964343415.1 uncultured Vicinamibacteraceae bacterium
ACCGCGATACGTAATGGACCGCTGCTTTCTCGTATCCGCTTTTCAAGTGCTTTCCATCGGGAAAATAATCCAGTAATAGGCTTTACCGGAACAGCGTATTCCGAAGCGCCAAGGACACTACGGTCCGGTGCTATCCCAATATCAATCGACAACAGGTCATAGGGCACAGGAGGACGCTCACGACACACGACGAGCTTCTTCGAAAGATCCAATCCAACCGCTTCAGTGTGATACATCCGTGCGCCCGCAAAGCGACATAGTGGCGCGAGATCAATATGCGCATCGTCGAACGAATAATGACCGGCAATTACACCAGGCAACATACCCGAATATGGTGCGTGCAGGTCTCGAGTCACGAGCGTAATACGCACACCAGGCATCGGGTGCATGCCAAATTTACGTAGAACAATAACGTGGCTGTGCCCACCACCAAGCAGTACGAGATCTTTGATAATTGGTTGAGTGTTCTGCACCGTCTAGAGCCCTACCCCATATTAGTCGCAACCGCGAAGGCCTTTTCCATTGCGTAAGAGAATCGATCGGTCGGTGGAAGTAGACTCACCACCAGAAATACCCCGTTCGAAAAATTAAAAAAATACCCCGGATGCGCGTAAACATACGCCTCTTTGAGTAAGCGAATTACCAGTTGCTCTTCACTGGAGAGCGCCGGCACCTGCACAACGGCATACCAACCGCCTTCAACTGGAAACACACTGACCGAAGAATACCGCTTAGCCAGACGCTCAAGGCTCAAGAAATTACCACTAACGCGCTGACGAATCTGGCATGTTAAAGCCTCTCCAGACACCAAAAGAGCCGGCGTAGCCAACTGAACTGGTGTCGAAACAGAAAGATATGTATCCATGACAAAACCAACTGCCTGCAATGCAGATTCAACATCGCTGTCGACACCATCCACAACAAACCAACTGAGTTTTGCCTGGGGCAAACCTATGGCCTTGGACAAACCACCAAGGCAAAATGTCAGTACGTCAGAAGAGTTATCTAACACACTGGTTACTGGAACCGTCGTGTTAATCGGGTAGTTACTGAAAACTTCGTCCACAATCAGTGCGCAACAGTGACGCCGACAGACTTGCAGTAACGCTTCGTGATCCGCAGACGACAAATATGATCCTGTCGGATTATTTGGGCTGACGGCAATCACCGCACGCACATCATTCTCCGTCGCCGCTAACAACGAGCCGGCGTCTATCTCCCATCGACCATGAAATACCAACCGGTACGGAACAGGCTCAACTCCATCCAAGTGCGCCAAATGCTCAAGAAGCGGATAGCTCGGTTCGGGTACCAGCACACGGTCACCGGGGTTGCACAATAGCTTGAACAAGCTACTGTAGGCCTCACTAGTAGTCGCGCTTAACACAACCCGCTCAGGATCAACCCGTCTCTCGTCACACGATAAATACTCAGCAACAGCGGCACGTGCTGCCATCAGCCCAACAGCCGAAGGGGTGTACTCAAGATTCAGAGGATCGGAAAAATCTTTTAATAACTCCGGCGAATAATCAAACCCGACCCGAGTGGGATTCGATTCCGCCAGATCGATAATCTCAACTCCGTCATCCTCGAGTTGTTTTCGCAGCTGTGTCAGCTGGTTCTCCACCTGATGGATTGGTATTCGAGAAGAAAACATGGCTCAGAGCATATGCTGACAGACTTCGTCCACTCGATCGATTTTTCATAGTGGCTCAGTGGTAAGATTTTCTTAAGTCTTTAACCTTGAATATAAGCCTGCAAATGGAGTTACTCAGGGGAACTATGCCACGTGTACGAATAATTGTGACCATTCTCGGACTTGCAGTAACCAGCGTGGTGTTTGCTCAGGAAGCCACTCCTGACTCATCAAATTATTTAGTTCCGCCTCAAACGATTGTCGAGATCGTTGATGCTCCGCCACCGCCGGGGGCCATTGTGAGTCCTAATCGGAAAACGGTCGCTTTCATTGAGCGACGCGGGGCACCACCAATCCAGTGGCTCGCCAGACCGATGCACCGCCTCGCAGGGTATCGGATCGATCCTCGGAATAGCGGTCCCTGGAATGCTCCAGCTATTCAGTCAATAGACCTTCAATCGATTCGCGACAACAACACTCGGTTTGCCCTCAGCCCTCAAACAAAGATTCTTGCCCCACGTGGAACCAGTTTAGGATGGCCCAGGTTTTCACCAGACGGAACGCACCTTTCTTATGCCGTCATTCGCGACACAGGAATTGAACTGTGGGTCGTTGACTTGTCGACTGGACAACCGCGCCCGCTAACCAGTGCCTCTCTGAACGCGACGTTGGGCAACCCCTGTGAATGGCTCGGTGACTCCAGCGGGGTCCTTTGCCGTTTTCGTATGTCAGCCCGCGGTGCGCCACCAGACAAACCTGGTACCCCATCAGGACCAAACATACAGGCCAATGACGGTCAACTCTCGACTGTGCGTACCTACCAAGACCTTTTGTCTAACGCGCATGACAAGGCACTGTTTGAATATCACTTTACATCTCAAGTCGCCACCGTCGCCCTAGCAACGGGACGGAGGACAGCCATTGGCGATCCTGGCCTCTACGCCCGCGTATCAGGTTCGCCAAACAGTGAGTACCTGTTGGTTGAGCGCCTTACCAAACCGTGGTCTCTACTCGTTCCAGCTAGTCGGTTCAGCCGTTCAATCGAGGTCTGGACACACGCTGGTGAAACACAAACGTTTGCGTCTCGCCCCATAGCAGACACGGTGCCAATCGGCGGTGTCCCACGCGGCCCACGTCAACATCACTGGCATCCCATTGCACCGGCCACCGTCATCTGGGTTGAAGCACAGGATGAAGGTAACCCAAGCAATACAGTCGATCATCGCGACATCATCCTGTCGCGCGAAGCACCGTTCATCGAAGATAGTCAGGAAATTGCGCGTACCGAATTTCGATTCAGTGACATCGCGTGGACACAAGATGGCACCGCACTAATAACCGAACGTGACCGGGCGACACGCTGGACACGAACGCATGTTCTTTACCCTGGCGGCAGAGACTTACGGCTACTCTTTGACCGTAGCACGGAAACTCAGTACCGCAATCCCGGCAGACCGTTACGGCAAACCGTCAGCGGTGTCTCTAGCCACACGATTCGTCAAGACACCGACGCAATCTACCTAACGGGAAATGGGGCTTCCATAGACGGTGATCGCCCGTTTATCGATCGGCTCGATCTCACCACACTTGAAACGGAACGGATTTTTCACACCGAAATCGGCACATACGAAACAATTGTCGGGGTCCTCTCCGTAGACGGCACTGTTCTCCTGACTCGCCGCGAAAGCCCGACTGAACCACCTAATTATTTTCTCCGCAACCTTACAACTAATGACGTAACGGCATTGACCGAATACACCGACCCAGCGCCGGTCTTACGGAACGTCAATAAACGCCTGATTACCTATGAGAGGGAAGATGGCGTCCAGCTGTCGGCTGTCCTCTATCTTCCACCAGAATATGACGAAACCGCACCAGTACCGTTGCTCATGTGGGCATACCCTCGTGAGTTCACCACCACGACGGCTGCAAGCGAAGTACGCGGTTCGCCGTACCGATTCACAACGCCACGAGGAGCCTCGCATCTCTTTTTATTGACAGAGGGATATGCGATTTTGGACGGACCCGCAATGCCCATCATCGGTGAAGGAGAAACCGCAAACGATTCGTATGTTGAGCAACTTGTCTCCAGCGCACAAGCTGCTGTCAAGACGGTGATTGACATGGGCATTACACAGGCAGACCGTATCGCGATCGGCGGACATAGCTATGGAGCCTTCATGACGGCGAACTTGCTCGCACATTCAGATTTATTTCGAGCGGGTATCGCTCGAAGTGGGGCCTACAACAGAACCTTAACTCCCTTCGGATTTCAAAACGAACGCCGAACGTTTTGGGAGGCACCAGAGGTCTACGGTGCAATGTCACCTTTTTTTCATGCCGACCACGTCAACGAACCAATTCTGCTGATCCACGGTGAAATTGACAATAATTCCGGCACCTTTCCAATACAGTCAGAACGCTACTACCATGCGCTGCAGGGTCATGGTGCAACTGTCCGCTACGCCTCTCTTCCATATGAATCACACAGCTATACGGCTCGCGAATCAATTCTTCATGTAGTAGCAGAAATGCTTCACTGGTGTAATACGCACCTTGCCTCTGCAACACCCTAATAACATCTGAACACTGCACGATCATGATCGGAACGCCGTGGGCGCGTTACAATAAGAAGATCAATTAATCAGATTCATCTCCGAATAGGACCTAGCTATGTCAGATACGACTCACAATACACAGGAAATCACGGACGGTAACTTTGAAGAGTCCGTCCTGAAATCTTCAGTTCCCGTCCTCGTCGATTTCTGGGCAGAGTGGTGCGGACCATGCCGCATGATCGCACCAACGATCGAAGCGCTGGCCACGGATTACAGCGGCAAAGTAACGATCGGGAAATTGAACGTTGACAATAACCAGGAAAGTGCGAGTCAATATGGTGTTCGTTCAATCCCAACACTTTTATTGTTTAAGGACGGTGAAGTCGTCGAAACAATTGTCGGCCTCCAGGACAAACCCCAACTGCAAGCCATTCTCGACAAATACGTTGGGACATAGCGATTAATCGGTTCTTTGTCATTCGTCAATTTGTTCTGAGTAGCAACACTACTCGTCAAAGTCTTTAGCCGTGCGGGTCCTTCTAATTCCTGTCGGTAGTGCGGGAGACGTTCATCCGTATGTTGGGTTAGGGTTAGCTCTACAACAACGTGGTCACGACGTCCTGGTGATCACGAGTCCATATTTTTCGTCGCTACTCGACCGCGTGGGATTACCTCTCATCCCTCTTGGCACCGTTGATGATTTTCGTGCCCTCTTCAACGATCCATTACTCTGGAGCGCGACCCGGGGACTTAACGTCATCGGGCAGGGGTTAGCCCGCAGCACCACCGAGCTCTACCGGCTCATAAAAAACGAAACCCAACAAGAACAAACTATTGTGGTCGCCCCGGGCATGGCGTTTGCAGCCCGCGTCGCACACGAAACACTCGGAATCCCACTCGTAACGATGCACCTGCAACCTACTTGTTTTTTGAGCCAATATGAAACACCTGTACTCCATCCATGGCTCACCACCATTAATGAATGGCCTGCAGTACTCAAGCGACAAGCACTACGCTTTGCAAAGTGGGGCTCAGACCTCGCCCTAACACCGGGTATCAATAATTTTCGCCAGACCCTTGGGTTAGCACCCATCCGGGACGTCGTACACTGGTGGCACTCTCCCACACAGGTCATCGGGTTGTTTCCGGACTGGTACGCAGCACCTCAACCGGACTGGCCTCAGAATACGACGCTCACGGGGTTTCCACTGTATGACGAGCGCGGGGTCAACACTATCGAGCCAAACCTGAATAATTTTTTGTCCGAATCTAACGAACGCCCGATCATCTTCACACCTGGTTCAGCGAACACGCAGGCTACAAAATTTTTTGAGGCCGCAGTAGATGCATGTCGTCGGCTTAAACATCGAGGACTCCTATTGACACGGTTTCCTGCGCAAGTTCCTAATGTACTGCCGGCAGGAATACATCACGCAACCTACGCACCTCTGAGCGACATTCTTCCGCACGCCGCAGCGCTCGTGCATCACGGCGGCATTGGAACGGCTGCTCAAGCGATGCGTGCTGCCTGCCCACAACTCATCATGCCTATGGCATTTGACCAGCCGGATAATGCTGATCGTTTATACCGGCTGGGAATTGGACGGAGCCTCTGGCCGCCTTCCTCGTTTACCGGTCGGCGTGTTGCCGACAAACTCGATACTTTACTTAGTTCGAGCACCGTTTCTCGGGCGTGTAACACCGTGGCCCAACGGTTTATCGGCAATGATCCAATAAGCAACACCTGCGCCCTAATCGAATCCGTGAGGTAGTCCGCTAGTTCAAACCGAACCAACACTGGCTATCGAACAAACCTGTCAAGACCGGTCTGCTTCAAGTGTCGGTACAAACGCTGGTGGTTTCCTATTTCCTGAGGCTTGCTCGTATGCATACGCGATTCGGATTAGTGTGGGCTCACTCCACGCACGACCAAAAAACGACACGCCTACCGGCAATCCTTCGACGAATCCTGCTGGCACCGAAATATTTGGATAGCCAGCGACGGCCGCCAACGATGAACTCCCACCACTGAAATGATCTCCATTCACATGATCAACCACCCACGCTGGCCCTCCCGTGGGTGCAAGAATGGCATCAAGAGCATCGCTATCCATTGCACGGTCAATACCTTCCTCACGAGACAGCCGCCTCGCGGCTGCGTGGGCCTCTTGATAACGAGACTCTGACAAATCCCCACGCCGTTCTGCAGCAATGAGCCGTTCTTGCCCAAAATACGGCATCTCTTCAACCGCGTGGTCTTCGTTAAAGGCAATGAGATCTGCAAGTGAACGAACCTCTGTCTCAGGTAAAGCAGCCAGATAAGCATTCAACCCGGCCTTGAATTCATATGCCATGACTTCGACCTCAGCACGCCGCATGGTTGCACTTGGTCGGAGGGAAATTGGGTCTACGATTGTGGCACCGCGTTCGCGCATCAGATCTATTGCATCTTCCATTAAGCGATCCACCAATGGATGAAATCCAAACGCACTCCGTTGCACTCCAATCCGAGCACCGACAAGACCGTCCTCATCGAGATACGGCGTGTAGTCGGCAAGACCTAGAGTTCCTGCCTCCTCGGTCGCCTGATCTCGCGTATCAACGCCAGCGATCACACCAAGTACAACAGTCGCATCCCGCACAGAGCGAGCCATCGGTCCAGCCGTATCTTGTGTCACCGATATCGGTACGATCCCAGATCGACTCACAAGTCCAACTGTGGGTTTGATGCCGACAATGCCATTGGCAGAAGCTGGACATACAATCGAGCCATCCGTTTCAGTGCCAATAGCAACCGTTACAAGGTTGGCTGATACTGCCACTCCTGACCCCGAACTTGACCCGCATGGACTGCGGTCGAGCACATACGGATTGCGACATTGGCCCCCACGAGCACTCCATCCACTTGATGACCGAGTCGAACGGTAATTCGCCCACTCACTCAAATTGGCCTTACCGAGAAGCACAGCACCTGCCTCACGTAGCCGGCGTGCAACTGTTGCATCTTCGGGCGGAATCGACCCCTGCAGGGCAAGGGACCCAGCAGTCGTTGTCATCTGATCAGCTGTGTCAATATTGTCTTTTAATAAGACCGGCACCCCGTGGAGTGGCGAACGAACCGTACCCGCGTCACGCTCACGATCCAATCGTTCCGCAATAACAGATGCTTCAGGATTCGTCTCAATCACACTCCGTAACATCGGACCCTGGCGATCGTGTTGTTCGATTTGAATAAGGTACTGGCTCACAATGCTTCTAGTCGTTCGGTCACCAGAACGCATCGATGCCGTCAAGGCAGTAATCGTTGTTTCGTTAAGCTGGAAATCAGATGGTACTTCTCGCACCAATGCTGTAGGTTTATCCGAACGCTCACGATCCATCGAACCGCAAGCTGTCGCACCGATGGTCAACGCGCTGACGCGGAGAAAGTCACGACGCCTAACCTTGCCTCCTTCGTGCCCTGCCATCAGATTATGGAACGGTAATTTCAAACGGGATAAACGTGTCACCCCAATGGAGCCGAAGTTCAGCCGTTTTCTTTTCCACCGCCGAAAAGTAGAACGCCAGCGTCTCCATATGCTCACCCAATCGAGGTGAGGCCATAAAACGCAGCGCGTCCGTTTCTTCTCCTGGGTATGGCGTGTGATACACGTCCGCCTGTGAATTAAAGATGATGGTCCAACGGTTTGGGTCGGGGATAGCCCACAGACTGTATTTGCCAGCGGCCAAGGCATTGCCATTAATGGTTACGTCACGGCTAAACTCAACAGCCGTCGCATCGTTCGCGCCAGGATTCCAAATGTCTCCAAAAGGAACAATGCCTCCAAATAGCTCTCGACCACGTGCAACAGGCCGATCGTAGGTAATAGTGATCGACGTGTTTGCAATTTCCTGCCAGACAGACCCGCTCTGACTCGGTTTTACATCGTCAACCGAAATAATTGGCACTTCGACTGCAGCCATATCTGAGGAAGGGTCGGCTGAACTATCCGATTCACCGGCACTCCCGCCACAACTAACCAAGCCAATTGCCACGCTCACTACAAATGCACCCAGCCAGCTCCTAAGCATCGTTCACTTCCTCCTATATTCAAACCTATACCCTACGGCTCGAGTCTATCTCAGTCTTTGCGTGGCAAGCGCTCATCTCGCATCGCAGTACGATACGCAAAGATCGCCGTCACAACAGCCATCTGGCGTAAATCCTCACCTTGCACACGATCAAACACATCCATATTCGAATGGTGCGTTCGTGAGTTGTATTCGAGGCGATCCTGAATAAACTGAAACCCCGGTAAGCCAACTTCGTCAAAGGGTACGTGGTCCGTACCGCGTGTTGAACGTCGACCAATGGTGGTTACCCCTAGGTCAGTTAACTCACCCATCCACCGTCTAAAAATCGGTTCGACAGCATCATTTCCCTGTAACCAGACACCACGAATACGACCGGTGCCATTATCGATGTTGTAGTACGCCGAGACAGTCTCGTGTCCTGATTTCAGGATTTGGCTGTTCGCATCACCAAAGTGACGCAGAACATACGCGCGCGACCCAAGTAAGCCCTCTTCCTCGCCGCCCCACAATGCCACACGAATGGTACGTCTTGGGCGCACATCAAGTGTCTGTAGTATCCGAACCGCTTCCATCATCGCGGCCACCCCAACGGCATTGTCTGTGGCACCGGTCGCAGCGTGCGTCGAATCAAAATGAGCGCCAAGGATCACAACTTCGTTCGCGAGATCCGTCCCAGGAAGCTCTGCGATCAAATTGAATCCGTTCGGCCGCGTTTCTTCGTGAAACCGAGTCTGGATATTGACCTCGACCCGTACCGGTACATTGAGCTCAAGAAGTCTCACCAGGCGGTTGTAATGTTCGACGGCAATCGTTGCCGACGGTACGACACTCCCGGCATCCACCGCCCGAGAACCGCCTGTTCCGACGAATATCGTCCCACCATCGGTTCGTTGTGTCGGCCAAACGAGATCACTACCCAGTGGAGCGCCACCGACATGCGACACATCGCTACCACGATCCAAGACCGCTACCACGCCTTCCTCAAAGAAAAATCGATTGACGTACTCATTAAGTCTGGTTCCTGTACCGCCACTTCCCTTCTGCTCCGAGGTTCCTTGAGCCGCCTGCGAAACATCGGCCAATAATTCATCGTCAAGTCGCAGTACCAAATCACCGTCAAGCATGTCGACAGGCCGCTGCGGTTGCGTCAAAACAATCTTTCCGTTCAGCGTGCCCCGGTATTGCTCCAGGTCATCACGTGATGAGATTGCAACCCGCACAACATCAGCAGTGACAACGCCCTCTGTACTGGTTGTCCACGCCCGTGGGTACCCAATGATGGGCATCGTTTGTGGCGCAACCAAATGGGCGTGAAAGCGTTCTAACGACCAACCACGACCATATGGAAACCGTTCCTCATAAACACGGAGCCCCCACCGTCGCATCCGCTCTGCTGCCCAATCCTTTGCAGCCTCAATAGAAGGCGTACCCGTAACACGTGGTCCGAATACGTCACTAAGCCAGCTGACTGTCTCCATCGCTTGAGACCGCTCGGACCCTTCTTGCCGAATTGCACTCAGTATTTGAGCATCGCTCGGTTGTGCCACCACCCACACCGGCCCTAAGCTGGCAAAGACCAGCACAATCACGAACGCGGCGGTGCGCATCTGTGAACCAGTCACTCTACTTAGTTAGTTTGTCGCCAGCGGGAGAAAACACCGTCCCGTCTGCTTCAAGAATGAACGTCAGGGTATTTGTTCTCGGTACCACTTGCTGAATCGAAGTGCCGTTAATAGTCACTCCTGTAACCACGCTCGCATCGCCATCAGGATTACGACGACACTCATTGACATCACGAACCGTCATCGTGTTATTGATGCCAATCGGGACATCATTAAATCGCATGGTGAAAACATTCGGCTCTGACTCATTGAGCACGACCACATCACCGTTTCTCCAACTTGGAACAATATTGGTCACGGATTTCATCCGAGTTAGACAATCCTGAAAAGCTCGTTGGCTGCCCGGCGGCGGGATGGCTGCGGGTTCGCTTCGTAGGCGAAATTCTGCTGCAACAATCTGTGTTGGTTGTACTCCGCGTGGCGACTCATTACAGTCAGTAGCCATCGAAGCAACAATAGGCAGCAAAATCAAATAACGACTGGGCTTGGTCATCGTGACGTGATTACGGAATTCCTGTCCCCTAAGCATATAGGAATGATCACGCGCAACCCTGTCGGACTGCGAACTACTGACCGATACCAATTAGCAATGATTAATCTCTTAAAACGATTGTTCGGAGTATCCGTTGTGGCGCTGCTTGCGGGACTTGTCGGGGTCGGCGTTGGCCTACTCGTCGCACCGGCGAGTGGGTCAGACACACGAGCCTGGCTGGCAGGACAAGTCGAAAAAC
>CAYFJM010000045.1:0-10555 GCA_964343415.1 uncultured Vicinamibacteraceae bacterium
GGTTTGGCAGTAACATCTTTGACAATATGGATCTTGAAGCACTAGCTGAAACTGCAGCCGCCGAAAACCGCTGGGAGTTTCTCATAACCGCGGGACCAATTCCCGTCGACGGCGGAACCGGTTCGCCTCTCAACCCCATCGCTGTCTTTTGAGAGTTGGCTTTTGTGCTCCATGTAGACCAGAACGTAAAGCTTCGCTCGAGTATTCGACTTCGCACGGCTACACTAGCAGTCCTACTGGCCGCATTCGGTAACGCCTTCGTCGCGTCCGAGTACTCCACACCAATGACGGAGGCAGCTCAAGCTCAGGATAACCCCGATGCTATTGAAGAAATCCCTGACCTTCCCGGCTCACCGGGTCCGCTCGCCGATAGCTGTGGAAATCCTACGACGGCTGAATTACCGGAACCGCAAACGCCAATTTTTGAGGGTCGCTATCCGGTAGCCCTACCGGCCGTCTCGCTTCTCGGCGCACGGAACGACCTCCCAAATTCGTATGAGGCAGGGCGACATTGGGGCAGCCTACCCGACGGCCGCGTATGGGGATCTACAGCCGGTATCAGCCGCGCACCAGACGGAACGATCTGGGCGATCGACCGTTGTGGTGAAACTGGAGCCGGAGGTAACACTTGTCTTGATTCTGAACTCCATCCGATCCTGCAATTTGACCAGTCTGGTGCCGTGCTCAACCAGTTCGGTCAGTCATTAATTGTCAGTCCACACAAAATTACAGTCTCACCCGACGGCAGCGTGTGGGTTGCGGATAATGGTCAGGCTGAGGACAAAGGCCAAGTGGTTCTTAAATTCAGTCCCAATGGTGAATTACTTATGACGCTTGGCACACCAGGCGTCGCAGGAAACGAACCGAACGGATTTGTCCGAGCATGGAACGCTGATAAGGCCGACAATGAAGATTCCGCTTTGGAAGCTGCTGCTACTGCGGAGAGTGACACACGAACTAATGCCGATAGTGAAGAGGTTGAAGACCCCGGCGAATCGGTGACTTTTACTTCCCCTACCGAAGTCGCTGTTAATCCTGCTGGCGAAATTTATGTGGCTGACGGTCACGCTGGCGGTGGTGGTGCACTAGGGAACGCACGTGTCCTCAAGTTTGATTCAGACGGAAACCTTGTTCACACCTGGGGACGAAAGGGAATGGGTGCAGGTGAGTTTGACGTAGTTCACAGCATCGCAATTGATTCTCAAGGCTACGTCTACGTAGGAGACCGCCAGAACAATCGCATCCAAATATTTGATGGCGACGGTCATTTCTTCGACGTCTGGTATCAGTTCGGAAGACCCAGTGGCATCTACATTGACGAAAACGACATCATGTACGTAGCTGATTCAGAATCGAGAGACGGACGAACTAACATCGGCCGCGCAGGGTTACCGGCTACCGGATACGGGTTTAATCTTGGAGCCAGACGAGGCATCCGCATCGGAAGCGTTCGCGACGGTCGGGTCACGGGGTTTATCCCCGATCCATGCCCGTACCCTTATGCTGGAATTTCCACGCTAGCTGAGGGAGTAACTACTGATAAAGACGGAAACGTCTACGGTGCGGATTATCTTGGCACCGTTCGGAAATTCAAGAAACTTCTCGACCAGTAGCAGCACACCGCTGTAAAACAATCGCCGCAGAAATAGCTACATTCAAAGAGTCGGTGGATTCTTCAAGTCCAATTCTGACACGCACGTCGCAAAGATCAAGAACCTCTCGACTAAGACCAACACCTTCATTCCCAAACAGTAACACCATCGGAATGCCCTTCGACTCAGCAATAAAAGTATCAAAATCAACAGCCGTGGGATCAGGTGTCAACCCCACTAAGATCGCCCCACCTTTACGAATTATCGCAAGCCCGTTAGGCCACTCGGCATCAACAGAAAACGGAACTTGAAGCGTTGCGCCCATAGACGTTCGAATAGCTTTACGGTACAGAGGGTCAGCACACGTTGGAGACAGTAAGAGCCCGCTGACACCAAAAGCCCCCGAAGTACGGAAAATGGAACCGACATTATCAGGATCAGACAACGCTTCAAGCGCAACAATTGGTCGACAACTCTCAAACACCAACCGGGAGGAAGTCGTAACGACCGAACGTTCACCCAGCGCTAAACAACCCCGGTGAAATCGAAACCCCGTCACCTCTCGGAGACCATTACCAGTCATCAGAAACACTTCAACGTCCTGGTCCATTCTGTCCAAGGTCCCCTTGAGACGCTGGTATGCCGACTCCGTTACAAGCAGGGATCTCACCTGAAACCTAGACATCAAGAGACGCTCCACAGCAATGTAACCTTCGGCTACAAAAAGCCGACGGCAGCGCATCAGCTCCGGATCGGACACAACTCTAAAATCTCGAACTCGGCGATCGTCTATTCCATCTATGTGAGTGAGTGGCACGTCACACTCGTATCAATCTAAATTTATGCTGTACGAATTACAGAACGCTTGCTCCGATGGCGATCAAGAACTTCGAGTCCGAGTTTCTTACTGAGATAAACCTTCGACTCACGATTGTCGACGGTGTCCGGCTCAAGTTTAATCACATTAAATTCGAGATGGTCGAGCGTCCCACGCATGCTGTAGAAACGGTTCTTCGTTTTAGTCAAGATTTCATCAAAGCCGTTGTCATGCGCCCAGACTTCTTGTTCTTCGCTCAACGCACGGAAGAACCCTTGCCCGCGCCAATCTCGTCGTGTACCACCGATCCAGCTATATAAAACTTTTCGGTCGCAAAACTCAACTGTTCCTGTCAATCGCTCAACCAAATCAATCAGCTTTCGATCGGTTTCACCCGGTCTGAGTTCATGCGAGACCTTATACGCCACCGGTACAACGGTACTCGGGTCACTCGGCAGTGGAGCTTCGGCCATTACGATCTGATGGTCGCGGTCGGCGAGTCGCTTCATTACCTCGTCTGCGGTTTTTTTTCGGGGGAACTCACCAAAGTATTCTTCAATGTACTCAATTTCGAGTGCACCTTGCTGCAAGTCATACCGACGAATGTGATACTCCATACTTCCGCCACGCGATCATACACCGCATATCGGCAAATACTTTTTAACACAATCCATGATGCGTACCGACCGAAGAACTAGGAAGAAACGAATTGTGATCAGGTCTTCGTCTTTGGTTCGTATCCGAGACTCGTAGACAACCACCGTTCCACTTCGCCGACTGATATTTCTTTGCGCTTTGCGTAATCAATCACCTGGTCTGAGCCTATCCGACCAACAGTAAAGTAGTTCGCGTCCGGGTGTGCAAAGTAAAGACCACTTACGCTCGCGGCCGGCATCATCGCAGCACTCTCAGTCAGGCTAACTCGACACTGATCGGCCTTAAGCAGTTCAAACAATTTAAATTTCTCACTATGGTCTGGACAGGCGGGATACCCGAAAGCTGGCCGGATACCGCGATAACGCTCTGCAATCAAGTCGTCATTAGTGACTGCCTCATCGTCAGCATACCCCCAGTCTTTTCTGGCCTGCGCGTGCAGATATTCCGCAAATGCCTCTGCCAACCGATCAGCTAAAGCTTTCACCATAATCGCATGGTAATCGTCGTGATCAGCCTCATAGTGTTCGACTAATTCATCAACACCCTCGCCTGTAGTCACCACAAAAGCTCCCAGATAATCCGTCTTTCCTGATTCAACCGGTGCAATAAAGTCAGCAAGCGAACGATAGGATTTATTCTTATCCATTCTCTCCTGCTGTCTCAACATATTGAACCGGGTAAGTTCAACGCGGCCATCAATACTTCCCCCTAGCGCAGCCGGGTCGAACACCACAATGTCATCTCCGTCGGCATTCGCCGGCCAGAATCCGTACGCGCCACGGGCGGTCAATAACTGTTTACCCACCAGCGTCGCCAACAATTCACTGGCATGTTTATACAATTCTCGAGCGGCTGACCCCTGGTTCGGATGATCAAGAATCGCTGGAAACCTCCCTTTCAACTCCCACGCAGCAAAAAAGAACGTCCAGTCGATGAACGGCGTGAGCTTCCCAAGAGAAACCTCTATAGACCGACGACCTGTAAAGGACGGAACTAAAAGATCAGTCTCATCCCAAGCTGTTTCAAAAGAACGCGACCGTGACTCATCATAGGAACAAAGCGCACGTGCAGCTCGCCCTGAATACTGCTCACGCAAGCGATCCTGATCCGAACGATTTGACTCATCGAACGCTTGTTTCCTGTCAACATTTAACAAATTAGCGACCACATCAACCACGCGGGATGCGTCAGAAACATGAACCGTGCTTTCCGTAAATTCTGGTGAAATTTTAACGGCTGTGTGCTGTCGTGAAGTCGTTGCACCACCAATGAGCAGAGGCAATGTTAAGCCCCTATGCTCCATTTCCTTGGCAACAAAAACCATTTCGTCCAAAGATGGTGTAATCAAACCACTTAATCCAATCAAATCTGCTTGTTGATCAATCGCTACACGTAAGATCTCGTCGCACGACACCATGACACCAAGATCGATCACTTCATAATTGTTACATCGCAGGACGACCCCCACGATATTCTTCCCAATATCGTGCACATCCCCTTTCACTGTCGCCATGACAATTTTCCCCTGCGACGACACAGAATCTTGTTCCGCTTCCATAAACGGTTGTAAATAAGTCACCGCTTTTTTCATGGCCCGTGCACTCTTTACCACCTGCGGTAAAAACATCTTTCCCGCACCAAACAAGTCTCCGACCGTTTTCATACCGTCCATGAGTGGTCCTTCGATCACATCAAGTGGACGAGCACTTTCTTGGCGAGCCTCCTCAACATCGGCCTCAATAAAATCAACGACCCCATGAACAAGTGCATGCGACAAACGGCCAGCGATGTCGAGTTCTCGCCACGCCAAATCAATCTCACGTTTTTGTCCGGTTCCCTTAACACCATCGGCAAATACCACCATGCGTTCCGTCGCATCATCACGACGATTAAAGATGACATCTTCAACATGCGTAAGTAACTCAGGTGAAATATCCTCGTAAACGACCAACTGACCGGCGTTAACGATTCCCATGTCCATCCCGGCTTGAGTCGCGTGGTACAGGAAAGCCGAGTGCATCGCTTCACGTACCACGTCATTCCCCCGGAAGGAAAACGACAGGTTACTAACACCCCCACTCACCTTGACCCCTGGACACGTCTCCTTAATCATCCGGGTCGCCTCGATGAAGTTCACGGCGTATTCGTTGTGCTCTTCAAGCCCTGTGGCAATGGCGAGAATATTAGGATCGAAAATTATGTCGACAGGAGCAACATCGGCGTGTTCAGTCAATAACCGGTACGCCCGGGAACAGATCTCAACTTTCCTCTCGATTGTGTCTGCCTGACCATGTTCGTCAAAGGCCATCACCACCATCGCAGCGCCGTATCGACGGACGAGCCTCGCCTTCTCCAAAAAGTCTTCTTCACCCTCTTTCAGACTGATCGAATTAACTATGCTTTTCCCCTGTACGCATTTCAAACCCGCTTCGATGACGGTCCATTTCGAGCTATCGATCATTACAGGCACACGTGCAATTTCTGGTTCTGTCGCGATTAAATGTAGAAATCTCGTCATCGCTGCTTCAGAGTCAAGCATGCCCTCATCCATGTTTACATCAACGATGTTTGCACCACCACGAACTTGCTCAGCGGCAACTTCCGCAGCAGTTACGTAGTCGTCTTCCTTGATGAGACGTGCAAACCGACGGGACCCGGTAACATTCGTTCGCTCACCAACCATCAAAAAATTCGAGTCAGGTCGAACGAGCAATGGTTCAAGACCACTGAATTGACTAAGTGCCCTACGATCCTCTGCCGACGAGGGCACCTGGCGGGGTGGCACACCATCAACGGCATTCGCCACCGCCCGAATGTGATCCGGTGTCGTGCCACAACATCCACCGAGCATGTTTACAAAACCACTCGTCGCAAATTCACCGAGTAGATCAGCAGTTTCATTGGGCAACTCGTCATATTCACCAAATGCATTTGGCAGTCCAGCATTCGGATAACAGCTGATGAATGTATCCGCACTTCTGGATAGTTCAGCAAGATACGGCCTCATTTCGCGCGCACCCAGGGCACAGTTAATCCCAACGGAGAATGGTCTGGCGTGTGCTATTGAGGCCCAAAAGGCATCGATTGTTTGCCCCGAAAGCGTCCGCCCGCTGCGGTCAGTAATCGTTACCGAAATCATCAAAGGCAGTTCAATCGACCGTTCTGAAAATACCTCCTGGATCGCAACAATTGCTGCCTTCGCATTTAACGTATCGAAGATGGTTTCAACCATTAGGATGTCGACACCGCCATCTATCAACCCGCAGACCTGCTCAACATAGGCCTCTTTCATCGCATCAAAGGTAATTGCTCTAAAGGTCGGATCGTTGACGTCCGGAGAAATCGACAAAGTCTTGTTTGTCGGGCCCAGTGCACCCGCGACAAAGCGTGGGCGTTCTGGTGTCTGCTCAGACCATCTGGCTGCTGCCTGCTTCGCAACTCGGGCGGCTTCTCGGTTTAGTTCATAAACGATCGCTTCAAGTCCGTAGTCCGCTTGCGCGATGGCCGTCCCATTGAATGTATTCGTTTCAATGATGTCCGCTCCAGCCTCGAGGTACTCACTATGAATCTGCTCGATAATCTGAGGTTGGGTGAGAACCAATAGATCATTGTCCCCTTGCAGATCCTGCTTGTGATCGGCAAATCGCGTGCCTCGGAAACCTGATTCATCCAGCTGCTGTCGCTGAATCATCGTCCCCATCGCTCCATCCAGCACAAGAATGCGCTGGCGAACTGCGCGTTCTAGAACATCTCGAACATTACTCATCAACACGTTACTCCACGATACTTCGACACACTTCGCCCCAAAGTTCTCGCCCCACTTGGTCAAATGAAACCACTATGAACCTCTTAGAATTCTCGTTTTGGGTAAGGAAAAATCCTTTGGTTTGAGGCAACCACTGATTACTTCCCATCATGCGACGGGCTGAAAGAACAGACGAGTGGTACCCGGACAATTCGCCGTGTCACGATCCTTGATACACGATACGCCATATCGTGCCATTAGCGTCATCGGACACATAGAGCGAACCGTCCACACCTTCAGCGATCCCGACGGGACGGTGCGCAGCATTCTGAGGTTGCATCGGGGTGTCCTCACCAGCAAATCCTCCGGCAAAGGTTTCATACTCGCCCGTAAATTTGCCATCGCGCCTTGGCGCAAAAGCGACCTGATAGCCACCTTGCTGTAAAGGCGCTCGATTCCATGACCCATGAAAAACGACGAACGCCCCATCGCGAAACTCTGCAGGAAATTGGTCGCCACCATAAAAATGCATATCGTTTGGCGCCCAATGACCAGGAAACGCAACTAATGGTGAGTCATATTCACCGCATTCGCCGACTAACTGGCCATCACCACCATACTCAGGTGACAACAACCGTTTGTTTTGAAACTTATCGTGATAACAATATGGCCAGCCGAAATTGTTCCCATCTTCAAGCCGAAACAATTCCTCAGATGGAATTTCTGCGCTGTCCTCTTGACTAAACTCCCACAACGTATGCAGCGAGTCTCTGCCGTGCTGTACGGCATACATCGCGTTCGTCTGAGCGTCCCAGGCCAGTCCAACAATATTTCGTGTGCCTGTCACAAACTTGTATCCATCAGCCTCTTGCGTCTGCCCCAACATATCCGATTCAAACCGCCAAACACTCGCCTGTCGCTCTAACTGGGGACACGGTCGGATTCCAAGAGACCCCTTAGTCCGAGCAAGTTCCATACAAGCATTAGAAGGCGCACCGACATTGACATAAATATGACCATCACCATCAAACGCAAAGCCTTTGGACGAATGTCCTCGCTGTTCGGGAAATTCACTGATCACCAACTCAGCGTCACTGGTAGGAATTAATTCTTCTGGATTCAAAAGGTAGCGGTATACCTCGGTCGTGGTCGATACATAAAGATAGTTATCTCTCAACTCAAGACCAGTACCATAATGATCGGCAAATGTTTCAATAACATCAGCCCGTCCGTCCCCGGTTGTATCTCGTAATGCCGTTATACCTTGTCCGGGTGGGTCTTCCGGCCCACGGCCTCGATTCCCGCGCATCCTTACATAGATATCGCCATCAGCAGTCACATCAAGATGGCGAGCAGTCCCAAGCCCATCCGCAACAACCAAGGCACAGAATCCGTCTGGAAGGACAAGACCACCATTGTCGGCATCACAACTGGGAGAGGACGGCGTTGAGACAGCCACTCCGCCATCATCCGTCACAGCCCGCGGCTCACCCCCACTACAAGCGGAGATGACAAACAACGACAAGCCAAGTAATAGCGAGACAGCACCACGAACGTCCATAAACCAAAAACCTCCTACCGAAATCCCCCACAATTAAGCATCATCGACCCGTAAAATGGATTCAGGATCGCACCATCTTCCTGCACCCACGATTTCCTTGCCATCGGACAATAAGCCACTTTAAGGTCACCAAACCCAACCTCGTCACCATAAGCAATCAGGGCATCACTCAACGGACCGAATGCAGCTCGAGCAGTACTAATATCCGACGCCGCACCAATCGAGGCAGCGGCCGTGCCAATAGACTTTGCCGTAGGACCTAACGTCTCCGCTTCCTGAGCAATTCGTTGCGCTGCATCCGCAACACCATCCATTGAATCATTGGCTAATGCCAATTGAATATGCAGATAGGGTTGTGCGAGACCATCCGCCACCGCAGCCACTACGGGAGCAATTCCTACGACTACTGCCAACCCAATCACGACGAACATATGCTTCAACATAATTTTAGACCTCCAGTTCGTATGCATAACGTACTACTGCGGACGCGACTGTGACAACGTAGCGACATCTTATCGCAGTTATTTATATGAAACTGGCCAATCAGTCCGTACTTATTTTATTGCCGAGAGAAACTGTCAACGGTAAGCTCAAGAGATGGGATTTCGACTTTGCATCGCTGTCGTCCTCGCTGCAGGAATACTCTTTGCCAACAGTATCCCCGTTCGTTCTCAGCAACAGCCCATGTTTCGAAGTGGCACCGAACTCGTCGACCTCTTTGTTACAGTCACGAACGACGACGGACGTCTTGTCCCGAACCTCACGCGTGAAGATTTTGAAGTTTATGACAATGATGACCTTCAGGAACTTGTCGTATTCGAAAACTCCGTGCGACCGATCACCGTCGTCGTGATGCTGGACACCAGTGCCAGCATGGACCTTAATCGCGGCCGTCTCATGGCCGGGGCTGAGCAATTCCTTATACGGATGCTGCCTGATGATCGTGGAAAGGTCGGTTCATTCAATGACAAGGTTGAAATTGAACCAGTGGCCTTCACGGGCGACCGTGATGAATTAATTTCATGGCTCCCAAATCTAGATTTCGGGAATTCCACACGAGTCTACGATGCTGCTGCTGCCTCACTTAACGCGTTGTCAAACATTGAAGGACGACGAGTAGTACTCCTCTTCACTGATGGCGACGACACTGATAGCAACGCTGGGGCAAATGACATCCTGGAACAGGCAATCGCTGACGAAGTTATGATTTACTCCATTGGTTTCGAAAGCAATTATTTCAATGGCGTTCGATACGTACGCACACGCCCCGACCGAAATCTCCGAAGATTTGCGGAGGAAACAGGCGGTGGATATTTTGAGTTGACTGAAGCAGATGAACTTGGTCCGACCTTTACACGAGTTGCCCAAGAACTACATAGCCAGTACGTCATCGGTTTTACGCCGAGCGAACCAGATGGACAATTGCACAATGTTGAAGTTCGGCTGAAACAATCGGGAATGACAGCGCGAGCACGGCGAAGTTACATCGCTCCATTAGCGTCACCTCCGGAAGGTGATACGTCCTCCAACGCACGGTAAGCATTGCTACGGTCCTTATGGCTGAGCTGTATTCAGAACGTCTCGAACTGGCACTGACCAACGCACTTGGAGCGCACGGGTTGTGTCAGCGAAAAACTAGTCCATGTTTATCGGTGCCATTGGACAGCTCTCCGTAACCCCATGACTTGGCGTCCAGGCGATCGTCCGCTTCAGAACCGTCACGGAACCCGTTCAACCGTAATGGCACAGCGAGGCGTGGTTGCGACAAGTCAACCACTTGCTTCTGCCGCTGGACTCGAAATTCTAATGAAAGGTGGCAACGCCGTAGACGCTGCGGTCACAGCTGCGGCAACACTGTCTGTTGTTGAACCGACCATGACAGGCATGGGTGGAGACCTGTTTGCAATTCTGCATAACGGGCAGACCAAGAAGATTCATGCCTTAAATGCAAGTGGTCGGGCACCTCGTTCTGCATCACTTGAGCGTCTAGCAGACGCTGTGGGGCCCGGCGAGCCGGTCCCCGAATCAGGACCGCTCTCAGTGAGTGTGCCTGGTGCGGTCGACGGCTGGCAACAACTGCTTCGCGAGCACGGCACCATATCTCTTGACCGTGCTCTCAGACCGGCCATCCATTACGCCAAACACGGTTTTGCGGTGTCTGAAATAGTTGCTCACCAGTGGAA
>CAYFJM010000046.1:0-10549 GCA_964343415.1 uncultured Vicinamibacteraceae bacterium
AAACCGATATCAAGCAGAGACCACCAGGAAAATTGACGCAGTATTTCAGTCATGGCAGAACCCTCGGGCGACTGAGTATCGTCGGATTTACCATATTCCTGATTCGATCGGCACCGCGGTGAATGTCCAGACAATGGTATTCGGGAATACAGGCAACAAATCTGGAACAGGGGTTGGTTTTACGAGAAATCCAGCGACTGGAAAGAAGGAATTTTACGGCGAGTTTTTGATCAATGCCCAAGGGGAAGATGTTGTCGCGGGTATTCGTACGCCACAGCCAATTGGTGAACTGAAACGCGTCATGCCGAAGGTGTATGCGGAGTTACGAGACATTACGACTCGGCTCGAACGTCATTATAAAGACGTGCAGGATTTTGAGTTTACTGTTGAGGAAGAACGTTTGTATATGTTGCAGACGCGAAATGGTAAACGTACAGGCCACGCAGCTGTTGTGATCGCAACGGACTTGGTTTCTGAAAAACTGGTAACGCAGAACGAGGCCATACGTATGGTAGATCCCGACGCGCTTTCCCAACTTTTGTCGCCAGTCTTTGATCCTAAGGCGTGGGCAAAATTGCCAACCGCTACGCGCGGACTTCCAGCATCGCCGGGAGCAGCGTGCGGCCAAGTGGTGTTTACTGCTGATGATGCAGTCGAATGGACACGGGAAGGCAAGAAAGTCTTGCTCGTTCGAAAGGAAACAGTCCCCGACGATATTCATGGCATGCATGTATCCGAAGGTGTACTAACCGCAACGGGGGGAATGACCTCCCATGCTGCGGTCGTCGGTCGACAGATGGGCAAGCCATCCGTAGTGGGTGCCGGAGCTCTCCATGTCATCGAATCTGAGCGGGTTGCCACGGTTAATGGGCATTCATTCGAAGAAGGGGATTACGTTTCTTTTGATGGCCTGACTGGCGAAGTCAAGATTGGAAAAGTTGCAACTACGCCGAGTGAGATACTTCAGGTCATCGCAGGAACGCTTCATGCAAAACGTTCAGATATCTACGGACGATTTTCAAGGTTGCTTGGCTGGGCTGACAAAATTCGCCGACTCGGTATTCGCGCCAATGCCGACTTGCCGGACCAAGCGGCAATGGCTCAAGCTTTCGGAGCTCGGGGTATCGGACTGTGTAGAACAGAGCACATGTTTTTTGGAGAGGACCGTATTCCGATCGTTCAGCGAATGATTCTTGCTGAGAATGAGATTGATCGGCGCAAAGCGTTGAGTGAACTGTTGCCGTTGCAACGCAAAGATTTTTATGGGGTCTTTAAGGCGATGCGTGGTGAACCCGTTACCATTCGGCTAATTGATCCGCCTCTGCATGAATTCTTACCGAAACGTGAAGAGTTGATGGTTGATATTGCGCGTTTGGAATCGCAAGGAAGAAGTAGTGGACTCAGTCGCAAGCGAACCTTATTACGCCGCGTGGAGCAACTGCATGAATTTAACCCCATGATGGGGCATCGTGGTGTTCGTCTGGCAATTAGCTATCCAGAGATAACTGAAATGCAGGCGCGGGCCATCATGGAGGCCGCGTGCATGCTTGCCAAGGAAGGTGTGAAGGTCGTTCCAGAAATTATGATTCCACTTGTCGGTCATGTCGGTGAACTGCGCGATCAAAAAGCTGTCATTGATCGTGTGGCGGCGGACACCATGCGGAGCGCTAACGTGAAGGTGCGTTATTTAGTAGGGACCATGATTGAATTGCCTCGGAGTGTTGTAACGGCCGATGATATTGCTGAGCAAGCTGATTTCTTTTCGTTTGGAACAAATGATCTGACGCAGATGACATTTGGATTTTCGAGAGACGACTCTGCGAAATTTCTTCCTGATTATCAAGCCCGTGGTATTTTGACGCGTGACCCTTTTGCATCAATCGATGTTGAGGGTGTTGGTTCCTTAGTGCGAATTGCTGTGGAGAAGGGCCGTGGCATCAAGTCAAAGCTTAAACTTGGTGTCTGTGGTGAACATGGTGGAGATCCGGCATCGATACGATTCTTTGAGAAGGCCGGACTAGATTACGTCAGTGCATCTCCCTATCGCATTCCTACGGCCCGTCTTGCTGCTGCGCAGGCGGTACTTGTTAAAGATTAGCCTCGGACATCATGGGTTCGATTAATCGACTTCCGCCAGGCTTAGCGAATCAAATCGCGGCGGGTGAGGTGGTTGAACGTCCGGCATCTGTTGTCAAAGAACTTGTTGAAAATTCGATAGATGCTGACAGTCAACGAATTAGCGTTACTGTTGAATTCGGAGGTAAACGCCTTATTCGCGTTGAAGATGACGGCATCGGTATGTCATCCGAAGATGCGTTGCTCGCGATCGAAAGACATGCGACGAGTAAGGTCGGACGTCTTGAGGACCTGAATGCCATTGCGACACTCGGGTTTCGTGGCGAAGCATTACCCAGCGTTGCTTCTGTGTCACACCTGCTGCTTCGTACACGGTCGTCGGGAGCTTCCCATGGTGTGGAAATACGTGTTGACGGTGGCGGCGAACCAACTGTTACGGAAACGGGATCGCGAGAGGGGACAACGGTCGAAGTTCGGGATCTATTTTTTAATGTACCAGCGCGAAGAAAGTTTCTGAAGTCTGATGGCGCAGAAACGTCGCACATTTCGCGTGCTATGACACAACTAGCCCTCGGAAATTATGGAATAGGTGTTACGTTGATCAGCGGCCGGCGAACACTTATTCAGTGCGCACCGGTATCCAGTTTCGCTGAACGGTTTTATCAGATCTACGGGGAACGACCGGACTTGGTGCATGTTGAGAAGGAGGCCGCTGGGATCCGATTGTTTGGGTGTGTTGCAGCGTTAGCTGAGCAAGGTCCGACAAGGGGTGCACAGCATGTATTTGTGAATGGCCGCATGGTGAAAGACAAGACTATAGGTCATGCTGTGGTCGAAGCGTACAGTCAGGCCAGCATTAAACCACGAAGCCCTGAGATTCATCTGTTTTTGGAAATGCCACATGATCGTGTGGATGTAAATGTACATCCAACAAAAGCGGAGGTTCGTTTCTTAGAACAGTCTCTTGTTCACGAACTTGTACGGCGTGGTATGGCAGATGCGCTGGGGCAGGAAGCAGTGCCAGTGATTATCCCAATTGCCCAACACGGCACATCTACGCATGAGCCGCAGTCGCGCTCGATTCCTGGTGTGGTGTCAGGGATGACAGCCGCGAGTCGTTGGGGACCGGTGACAGACGTATTTCGACAGTCTGACCGCAGTAAGCGCGACTCATTGTTTGAAGCGCATTTGGGGTCGTCAGGTCTTGAAACTAGTGAGCGTGAGGATGGTAATACGACCTCGTTGATACCACTTGGGCAGTTTAGAGACACGTTTATCGTTGCTGTCGATAACAATGGCGTAGTCATCATTGATCAGCATGTGGCCCACGAACGAATTCTGTTTGAACAGGTGATGGACCGGTTGACTGCCGGAACCTTGGAGTCCCAACGTCTTCTGGAACCCTTGGTGGTGGAGTTACTGCCAGCGTCGAGAGAGACGCTTGCCGGGCATACAGCATCCCTGATTCGTCTTGGATTTGAGATAGACAGTTTTGGGGGTGATAGCGTTCGGATTGCGGCGGCACCGAGTCTTCTTAGTGCGAATTCCTGCGAGCGTGCCGTGCGGGCGTTGGCAGATGATTTAGAGGGACTTGACCAGGGGGCTGATGTTGACGAAGCCCTTCGTCAAATTGCGGCTACGACGGCGTGCCACGCGGCGGTTAAGGCGAATGATAGATTAACGATTGAAAAGATGAACTATCTGTTGCAGGAATTAAAGCGTACCGCGTACTCGACCGTCTGTCCTCACGGTCGTCCAGTTTTGCTTCGACTGAGTCGTCACCAGTTAGAGAAGAGTTTTGATCGAATATAGAAAAAGGAAGACGTTCGTACGATTGGTGTTGGCTGCGGAAATGCTACGTACGACTCTACGTTAAGAACAGATGGAGATCGACGACAGATTGATTGGACGTCGGACGTTTTTGACATCGCTTGGATTCGCGGGAGGAACTATCGCGGTTGATGGATATACGCCGACGTTGTTGGCGCAATCCCGGAAACTCGAGACTGTGTCTCTGGGCGAATTTAAGCTCTACTATGAAGTGCATGGAGAAGGACCTCCAGTGATCTTTGCTCATGGGGCCGGCGGGACACATTTGAGCTGGTGGCAGCAGATTCCAGCTATGTCTGAACATTTCAAGTGTGTGACTTTCGATCATCGTGGGTTTGGGTATTCGCGAGATGTCGGTGATCGTCCGGGGAGTGCAGCCTTCATTGACGACCTGCATGCGCTGTTGGATTATCTTGGAATTGACCGAGTTGGGTTGATTGGGCAGTCGATGGGGGGACGGACGGTACTCGGGTTTGCCTCTGCCTATCCCGAGCGAGTGTCGGCTCTTATTTTGTGTGATACGACTGGTGGGTATACAGATCCGACCATTGAGCGGTTGCTCAGGCAGCAGTCTATTGAGCGTTCTCCGTTCGCACCGTCGTTTATTGAGCGTCATCCCGAGCGGGCGTTTTTATATCGAGAAATTCAACGTCTAACGCTTGAGCGAGAACTTGCAGCGATACGGATGCAGGTTGAAGCGACGCCAACTGAGATCAATCCGATTATTGAATATGAAATTCCGACCCTGTTCATTGTTGGTGAGGAGGACACGCTTGTCGCGCCGGCGGTGATTGAAGCGATGCATGACAAGATTCCACATTCTGAATTTGCTGTCGTTCCGGAAGCTGGACATTCTGTTTACTATGAAAGGCCGAAGATGTTTAATCGGCTTACTGTGGAATTTTTGAAGCGGCATATGTCGGATGAATAAGAGTTTGGGACGAACTAAAGAGGGAACGAACATGGTAAAGACGTGTGCGAAGAAAATGCTTGCAGTGTTCGCGGTGTTGATGTGTATGCCGACGTTTGTAATTGACGCTCAAATTAATTCGGCAACGGATGTGACAGAAGAAGAGTATCTAGCCGTAAAGAATGGTCCTGATGGAGGCATTGATCGTCAGGTTAAAGTTGTCGATATTGGTCAATCGAACGTTGCGGTCGGCATATTGCATCGGGATGCACTTGAGGTAACTAACGGTCCCGCGAGCGGGATTGTGCACTCCCTCGTTACTGAGGTGTACTACATTTATTCCGGTGGTGGAACGCTCGTGACAGGCGGCACGATTGGAGATCGTCGCGATATCCCAGCGGACAGTGATATTGTGACAACACTCGTTGGTGAAAGTTTTCGTGCCACTTCCTCGGGTGGGCAGAGTCGTTATGTTTCGGAGGGTGACATCGTTGTGATTCCAGGCGGTGTGTTTCACGGGTGGACAGAAATTGAGGATCATGTGACGTATCTGAGTATTCGGCCTGATCCCGATAAAGTTTTGCCTGCTGGATGGGTAAATCCCGTTATTGAATAGCTAAACTCCAGAGAAGTGATTCAAGTTTGGAGGGCCTTGAGATGAGAGATTTATGGGAAAGCGCGTCTGTGTTAGAACGTATATCTATCGTTGTCGTGTGGGTTCTTGTTATTGGTGTGTTGGCAGTTACGCCGTCCGCGTTTGGACAGGGGACGGAGAACGGTGAATGGCGAAGCTACGGTGGTGATATCAAGAACACTCGATATTCACCTCTCGATCAGATTGACGCATCAAATTTTGATGATCTGGAGATCGCGTGGCGGATCAAGATGTCAAATTTTGGCCCCAATCCTGAGTACAACTTTCAATCGACTCCATTGATGGTCGATGGGGTTATCTACTCGACCGCCGGTTCACGTCGGGCGGTAGTCGCTGCCGATGCGGGGACTGGCGAATTGCTGTGGATGCATCGTTTCGATGAGGGGGAACGCGGTGCAGCGACGCCGAGGCGACTTTCTGGGCGTGGACTGGCCTATCGCGATGATGGGGCGAGCGGGCAGATTGTGTATGTCACACTCGGGTATCAGCTAATCGTTCTTAACGCAGCGACGGGAGAACGGGTGTCTAGTTTTGGTACGGATGGCGTGGTTGACCTCATGCAAAATATGGATCAAGACATTGATCCACTTGCTGGCGAGATTGGTCTGCATGCGGCACCACTCGTCGTTGGAGATACGATTGTGATTGGCGCTGCGCATGTTCCAGGTAGTGCGCCACGGTCAATGCGCAATACCAAGGGGTATGTCCGGGGCTTTGACGCGGATACGGGTTCTCGAAAATGGATTTTCCACACGATTCCAGGCAACGATGAGTTTGGAAATGATAGTTGGTTGAATGATTCGTGGCGGTATACCGGGAACACCGGAGTGTGGGGCCAGATTAGTGCTGACCTTGAAGCGGGGATTGTTTACTTTGCGACGGAGATGCCGACGAATGACTACTACGGGGGACATCGTCATGGTGACAACCTGTTTTCGGATAGTTTAGTCGCTGTTGACATGGACTCAGGGGATCGGTTGTGGCATTTTCAGGCGATCCATCATGATGTTTGGGACTGGGATTTTCCTTGTGCGCCAATTATTGCGGACGTCATGATCGATGGAGTTGAGCGAAAGATCGTTGCCCAACCGAGTAAGCAAGCGTGGCTATATGTTTTTGACCGGATCACGGGTGAGCCGATCTGGCCTATTGAAGAACGTCCAATTGAGCAGTCTGATGTTCCTGGAGAATTGCTTTCTGCAACGCAACCGTACCCGACGAAGCCACCGGCCTACGATCGGCAAGGTGTTAGTGTCGACGACTTAATTGATTTCACACCTGAGCTGAGAAGACGAGCTGAGGAGATTGCGGCTCGTCACCGGATCGGTCCTATTTTTACTCCAATTACTGTTTCTGAACCAGATGGTGTCATCGGTACCTTGATGCTTCCGTCTGCTGGCGGTGGAACGAATTGGCCGGGAGGTTCCATTGACCCTGAGACGGGCATTGCGTATTTGTATTCGTTTACGAATGTCACAGCATTAGGGCTTATTAACGACCCTGAACGCTCGGACATGAACTTTATCCGCGGACGCGCTCGAGGAATTTCGGCAGCTGACGCGGCATTAAATATTGAGGGAATTCCCATGATCAAACCACCATGGGGACGGATCACCGCCATCGATCTCAAACAAGGAGAGATTTTGTGGCAAGTGCCCCATGGCGAGACGCCGGATAATATTAAGAACCATCCGCTACTTCAAGGCATTGATATTCCAAGAACGGGTCGTATTGGGCGCGTCGGTACTTTGATTACAAAGTCGCTTGTTATTGCTGCTGAGAGCGGTGGGACGGTTACCCTTCCGTCTGGAGAGGAAGGGGCCTACCTACGAGCTTATGATAAGCAGACGGGTGCCGATGCCGGCCAGGTGGTTGTTCCGGCGGCGGCGTCCGGGTCTCCGATGACCTATATGCACGACGGACAACAATACATTGTGTTTGCTATTAGCGGCGGTGGATTTGCCGGCGAATTGATCGCGTATCGATTGCCAGAAGGGTAGTACAGACTTTCTGCTGTCAGAGGTTTCGTGTGCCGAGCACTTCTTGTACGGGCGAGCGCTCGCCGGTTCTGCTAATTCGTCTCGGGGCGTTGAGGTATCGAAGTGTGAAACCGAAGCGGCGATAAAGGTCTTGAATCCTACTGGTTGCTTGGTTGACGAGGATCACGGGGCCTGGATGCGTTGATAACCATTTAACCGTTCTGACCTGATCGTCCCACGAGAATTTATTCGATGAGTACGATGTGAAGTCAACATCATATGGTGGATCCGCATAAATAAAATCAGATGGTCGTAGTTTCAAATCAGTGAAGTCCCCACACACGAACTTCCAGTTATTGAACGCTTTTTTATATTCCGAAAAATCTGAAAAGTAGGAGATTGTTTTGTAGCGACCGAATGGCACATTAAAGTAGCCATGGCGATTAAATCGGCATAAACCGTTATAGGCGGTTCGATTCAGATAATAGAAGAGTGACGCCGATTCTGGCGTCGAAATCTGTTCTGCTTTGATGAGTTCATTGAATCGCTCTCGATGTTGATAAAAAAGAGTTTTGTCATTTTTCATCGTAAGTTGAGGAACGAAGCCCTCTTTAAGCCACCCGTAAAAATTGATTAGGTGAGGATTCACGTCATTTAAGAGCGCATGCTGTGGATCTAAACCGATCGTTACGGCGAGACCTCCGCAAAATGGTTCGACAAGACGACGTTGTTGGTGTGAGAGCCAATACGGTTTGAGATGTGGAAGTTGCCATCGTTTTCCACCGGCCCATTTCAGTGGTGGCTTGAGTGTGTTTCTTGGTGTTGCCGACGGTGTCATCTCCCAGTAGTATTCTGGAAATTTGTCAGTCGTGCATGAAATTAAGAACGATTAAGTGATGATGCTTCCGTTCCGGCTTCTGTTTACTGTGTTTTTGCTGTTTCCTCTTTTGCAGAGTTCTGTACCAGAATTTATTAGGTGGAGTGTCGAACAACTGTCGCAACGCGATGCGGCACTGTCAATGCGTATGCGCCCAGATCATTCTGCTCGTGAGACTCTTGCTGACTACAACAATCCTAGTGGCGCGCACCGATTTCGACTCATCCGGCGTGATGCGGACGGTGTCCCAGAGCAACATGTGGGGATTGAAGATGTGGTGTTTATCCATAGTGGTGCGGGCACAATTGTGGTCGGCGGAAAGTTGATTGGGCGAACCGGGTCAAATGGCGAGTACACCGGTACGGAGATTCAGGATGGAACACGCTATGCTGTTGCGGCGGGTGATGTACTTCACCTTCCTGCGGATGTCCCGCATCGCTATCTCGTGCCAGAGGGTGGGCATGTAACGTACGTGCTTATCAGAATGCCGGTACTCAATAACCCTGTTGTTCCAGAGGATGCCCCCGTTTTGAACTTTCAGCCTCCTGGGTTTGCGCTCTGGACCGATGCAGAACTCCAGAGGCGTCATACGGTATTAACTGGACAGATTCGACCTGATCATTCGGCTCGAGAAACGCTTGCCGATTATGGAAGTCCAACACGCTCACACCGTTTTCGTTATATTCACCGCGATGCAGATGGGTTGCCTGAAATCCATGACGATATTATTGACGTGGTTTTAATTACAAGTGGGGCCGGTCAGTTGCGCGTTGGAGGCCGAATCCTTAACCGGCGAGGCAGTCTCGGTAGTGGGATCGATGGAGGAATAGTTTCTCCGGTAGCCGCCGGAGACGTACTTCATATTCCTGCGAAAACCCCGCACGGGTATCTCGTGCCAGACGGTGGATACATTACCTACGTACTTGTGCGAGTCCCCGCGTTTCTTCTTTAGGTCATGCCTGTGGAACAAATTGTGGTAGGACGTACGCAAAGATCATTGTCACGATCGCCATAAATATCATGAGAATGATGCTGTGCTTGAGTGTCGTTCTGAACAGCTTACCTTCGTCAGATGGCGCCATGCTCGTTGCTGCAACAGCGACCGCAATACTTTGTAGTGAGACCATCTTACCCATAACGCCAGTTGCCGCATTTGAAGAGGCTGTAAGAATGGGATTAAGCCCAATTTCATTTGCCGTTACAACTTGCAGCGTGCCGAACAATGCGTTGGAGGATGTGTCGCTACCCGTGAGAAAAACGCCGGTCCATCCCAACATTGCGCTAAAGGCTGGGAACAGTGAGCCGGTGGCAGCGAACGCGAGTCCTAATGTTGACGTCATACCGGCGTAATTCATCAGGAAGGCCAATGCTAAGACTGACGCGATCGTCAGTAGTGGTTTTGATAATTGATGAAGCACTGACCCAACAATTCCGAAAAATTTTCCGGGGGACATGCCTAACAGCAGTGAAGCTGCAAATGCGGAAAGAAAGCATGACGTTCCTGCGGCCGTTAGCCAATTGAAGTTATACATCGCAGCATATGGAGATGGTTCCGGAGTGATTGGCTGGACACGCATGATGGTTTCATGCAGTCCCGGTACTGGAAAGGATACGGATACGGTATTTAACAATGCTTGAAGTGGCGGGAAACGCCATGCGAGGACAAATGCCACAAGAAGCATGTACGGACTCCAGGCGGAAACGATTTCACCAGTTGTATACGTTTTCCGTTCCGCACTGACTTCGACATCATCTTCGAGTCTAAAGACTTGCGAGGGTTGCCAAAATTTCATTACGACCACCAACGCGATTAATGCTGCGATCGAGGCAAGGATGACAGCCAGCGCGGGACCGAAGTTGTTCGTCACAAAAAATAAGACGCCTGCAAATGTGACAGAGCAGACGACGATCGCTGGTAGTACCTCTAGCGCTCGCTTGAATCCGGACATAATGACGACCATGTAAGCCGGGATGATGATGGCAATTAGAGCACAGAGACGCCCGGTCATTGAACTAAGTGCCAGTTCGTCAAGACCAGTCACTCCCGCAAGCGTAACAACCGGGATTCCCAGGGATCCAAATGCAACGGGTGCAGTGTTTGCTACGAGGCAGATAAATGCCGCATAGAATGGCGAGAATCCAAGACCTGTAAGCATGGCAGCCGCGATGGCAACGGGCGTGCCGAATCCGGCCGCGCCCTCAATGAATGCGCCGAACAACCA
>CAYFJM010000047.1:0-10546 GCA_964343415.1 uncultured Vicinamibacteraceae bacterium
CATCGATGTCATCGACGAAGCCGCTGCCGCGCTTAGCCTGCAGCGGACTCAAACGACTACTGATCCAGAAACCACACCCCTAGAGGTAAAAGTCGCTGATATTGAACGCGTCATCGCACGAATGGCGCGTATTCCCGAAAAACAAGCTTCCTCCTCTGATAAAGAAAGACTTCGAACGCTAAACGAAGCGCTCCAACGAGTTGTCTTCGGACAAGATGATGCCGTTAACGCAGTTGCAACAGCGATCAAGCGCGCTCGTGCCGGATTGGGCATGCCAGATCGACCTGCCGGTTGTTTCTTATTTACGGGACCAACGGGTGTTGGAAAGACAGAGCTCGCTCGGCAAGTGGCAATACATCTCGGAAACGAGTTTGTGCGCTTCGACATGAGCGAGTACATGGAAAAACATGCTGTCGCAAGATTAATCGGTGCACCTCCTGGCTATGTAGGTTTTGAACAAGGCGGCTTGCTGGTCGATGCCGTGAGAACGCATCCGTACAGTGTCGTGCTTTTAGACGAAATTGAGAAAGCTCATTCTGACGTGTACAACATCTTGCTCCAAGTAATGGACCATGCAACATTGACTGACAATAGCGGTCGTAAAGCCGACTTCCGACACGTCATTTTGATCATGACGTCTAATGCTGGTTCGCGCGAAGCGAACCTTAGCCCTATCGGCTTTAGCGAGGATCAAGAAACACCATCAAAGGGACGCTTAAAGGCTGCGATCGAACGAGTTTTTAGTCCGGAATTCAGGAACCGACTGGATGGAATCGTGTCATTTGGTGCCTTATCTCAATCGACCATGGAAACCATCGTTGAAAAATTTATTTTGCAGCTTGAGTCACAACTCGCCGAGAGGAGAGTGGCCATTTCACTCCAAGCGGAGGCTCGAACCTGGTTGGCAAAGAAAGGTTACGATCCCGTGTACGGTGCACGACCACTCGCACGTGTGGTGCAATCCGAAGTGCGCAATCGACTCACAGACGAAATTCTCTTTGGCCAATTAGAACATGGTGGAACTGTTCAGATCGGTCTACAGGACGAGACTCTTTCGTTCTCGATTACACCAGCAACCCAGGTAAAGAATAATCAAACCGTCACACAGGCTGCTCAAGAAGCGACGAGTGAGTAGCGTCAAGATACTTGTTATTGTTCAGGGAGAATAAATCTTATGCATCTTTATGTTGAGCCAATGGATGCCGTACTTGTCGAGTTTGACACCAGTGGGCAAGTGAAATTCAAGAACGAAACCTGGACTCTTCCGTCATTACAAGAAACCCGAGCTATTCTTTACGCAGCTGAAAACGAAATTGCTACTCTTACAGAATTAGTTGAATCTCTTGAGACTGCTGTTGCGCCGACTACTAAGACCTAATGCCTAGTTTTTAGAAACCAACCAAACTAGCAGCCCTAGCAACATTTTCGACACCAATAACAACTGCCTTATTTAGTCGGTTTCCCAAACCGGCGGCATAAATGTAGTCGATATTCACATCGGCATCCGTCAACAATCTCATTGTTTCTTCAAGACTTTCTGGACTATTCGAAAGTTTAAGAAATAGCACATCTTGCGACTGAACCGCATAGTTACAAGTCTCGAGTGCGCTAATTGCACGTTGCGGATTATCAACGATAATTCTTAGCCTGCCAGCCGATTCGACACTCAAAGCAACCATGTTGACGCGCTCTACTCTCAAAATCTCACAAACGCGATGTAGTGCCCCTGGGCTGTTCTGCAGTTGAAATGTCAACTCTAACCTGATCGCCATGTCGCAGATTAGGTCAGACTGTGCGTTATTATCAACATGATGCTCGTTGATTCACAGACGTTAATTCCTGTTTCTAAGCGAAATTCGGGTTTTGACTACGCGATCCGAAACATCGTTTCGGAGGCCAAAAAAATAGAGGCAACCGGCAAGGCGGTCAAGTATCTCAATATTGGAGATCCTGTCCTTTTTGGTTTTCAAACGCCTCCGCATTTAATTGAAGCTGTCGAAAAAGCAATGCGAGACGGTCAAAACGGGTATATGCCAGCTGAAGGCGTTCTTAAAGCACGCGAAGCTGTCTCGAGAGAATTTCATTCCCGGGGATTGAGCATTTCAGCCGACCGGGTTGTCCTAACGGCTGGCGCCTCGGAAGGTATTGACCTTGCACTGAGTGTACTTCTCGACCTTGATGACGAGGTACTTGTATCCGTTCCGACATACCCTCTTTACACAGCAGTCTTGTCTAAACTTGGTGCGCGAGCTGTTTACTACCGAACTAACCCAAAAGATGGTTGGCAGCCGGACATCGCGCACATTGAAAGTCTCATTACACCCCGCACGAAAGCAATTGTCGTTATTGATCCCAACAATCCGACTGGGGCCGTATATACCAGTAAGAATCGTCTGGCATTGCTTAACCTCGCGGACCAGCACAATCTGGTACTCCTCTCAGATGAGGGCTACACCGACCTCGCTTATGAGGGACGTGTTCCGACTCTCGGGTCTTACAACCCCAGTGCACCGGTAATTTCTTTCTCATCTCTATCGAAGGCTTATCTCGCACCTGGCTGGCGCGCTGGGTGGATGGTGTTCGGCGGTGGGAAAAGACTTGACGGCGTCCTGGCAGCCGTAAAGCAGATGGCAGACGGTCGCATCTGCAGCGTAGGGCCGATGCAGCTAGCCGTAGCAGCTGCTCTTGACGGCGACAAAAGCCACCAAGAAACCTTTCTTCGTGAACTCAGAATCCGAGCCGAACTAACGAATCAACGCCTGAATGCCATCAAAGGCATTTCTTGCGTGGCGCCAAAGGCCGCATTCTATGCCATGCCTAAGGTAGAGTTGTTACCTGGACAGACCGACCAAGATTATGTTTTAGGTCTTTTACGGGAAACAGGATTGCTCTGTGTTTACGGATCTGGCTTCGGTACCATTCCGACTGATGGTTATTTTCGCGTAGTGTTTCTAGCCTCGCCAGAAGAACTAAGTCAGTATTACGATCACATAGAAGAGTTCACGCGTCGTTTTCTAGAATATTAGTGATGTTTACACCATTGTGGAGGGATTCGTTAAGCAGTCTGTTTCGGCTCAAGGGGCTCTTGCTTTGCCTTTTCGCAGTGCTACCAACTTTTGCGGCTGCTCAGCCTGGGCGAATCTCCATCGAGTTATCAACTGCAAATGAATTTGATGCTGCACCTGCGGGTTCTACTCACCGGGTCGCGTTGGATGCAACACTCCAGCCCCAAGGAAATGGCCTACACGTAAACTCAAATGAGCCCCTCGAAGATTTCCTAATTCCTACAGTTCTTACTTTAGAGCCACCTGAGGGAATTTCATTAGAAGCACTAGCATGGCCGACGCCAATCATGCTAGATCAACAAGGATCAGATAATCCTCTGGCTGTCTTTGAAGAAACATTTGTGATCGGAGCCGCATTCACGGTCGCTTCTGATCTCAACGCAGGTAACTACTCAATCCCCGGAAGCCTGAGGTATCAAGCATGCGACGAACGCATGTGTTACATCCCGACTACGGCGCCGCTCGAATTTCAATTGACAATTAAGCCTACGGAAACAGCACTCGGTGACAGATTACCTGCTCAAGCAGCTCTTTTTGATGCAATGACTTTTAGCAGGGTCGACCCAGAAGATCCACAAACCCCTACTGCTCCCCTGGACGCGTCAGTAAGTTCAGATGCTGACACCAGTTCGACGCTTACCCAGTTAGATCGGTTTTCTGTTCTTGGATCTACCGGTGGTTACCTTAATGAGGAACAATTTCTTGAATTTATTCAGCGTTCTGAATCTGGTGAAGGAGAACAAGGTTGGTTTGAAGGTCGTGGTCCACTTGCCATTCTTGCACTAATCCTCATTGGTGGGCTTGCTTTAAACCTCACCCCGTGCGTGCTTCCGATGATTCCGATCAATTTGGCAATCATTGGCGCTGGCGCTCAAGCCGGATCTCGACAACGAGGCTTTGCCCTCGGAACTATTTACGGCCTGGCAATGGCGCTTGTATACGGTATTTTAGGATTGGTTGTAATCCTGACAGCAGGCACGTTTGGAACTGTCAACGCTTCTCCTTGGTTTAATTTGGGAATCGCTGTCCTTTTTGTCGTTCTTGCTCTTGCGATGTTTGATGTCTTCAATATTGATTTCTCTCGATTTCAAGAACGGTTCGTTAGTGGTTCTTCACAGCGCGGTTCTTTTCTTGTTGCGTTCGGTATGGGCAGTGTGGCTGCGTTACTTGCGGGTGCATGCGTAGCGCCAGTGGTTATTCAGGTAATTGTGTTCTCCAGTAATCTCTATGCGACAGGGACAACCCTTGCGTTGGCTCTTCCATTTGTACTCGGTATTGGCATGGCCATCCCTTGGCCTATAGCAGGTGCTGGCCTTTCATTTATGCCAAAACCAGGTCCATGGATGGTTCGGGTCAAGCAGGCTTTCGGTGTATTTATTGTTGGTACAGCAGTTTACTATGGGGCCCTCGCCTACGACCTCTTTGCTCAGCGTTGGGTGGATCCAACACAAGTCTCAAACAGTGTTCAGGAATTAATTGAGGACGGGTGGTACCCCAACTTAAGTCAAGGACTCGCAGCAGCCGAATCTGAGGATCGATTGATTCTTGTCGACGTCTGGGCAACTTGGTGTAAGAACTGCCTCACAATGGATCAAACGACGTTGAAAGCCCCTGGCATTCAAGATGCACTAAACGATTACGTAAAGGTTAAATTTCAGGCAGAAGATCTTGGAATTTCTCCCGCTCGTGAAGTGATGGAAAGGTTTGATGCCATTGGGTTGCCTGCATACGCTATTCTGCGTGTCGAGTCTGGTGCCACAAGTGACTCGAACGGTTCAAGTAGCAACAATTAGGATTTCACCTGACCGAGGATTTTTCAGATTAATTTACGCATCCTGGACAGGAGGAACTCTTACGCTTAGAGACGATGATCGTACACGAACAAGTAAGCGATTTGTGCCTTTGTATACTTCGCCATCTACGTGAAATTCTAACGGGTCGTCAGCGGAAATCTCTATTACTTGGCCAGAAATGCAGCGAACGTCAGGCAAGCAGTGAATCGTTCCAGAAAAAAGTCTTCTTGACTGCAACAGAAGAGACGTTAGGCTTCTCGGCGCCACCGAAATAACATCCAGCACACCATCATCAAACCGCGCCATAGGCGCTATCATGGCCCCCAAACCGTACTCCGGTCCATTGGCTATCGTTACTAGAAAAGCATCCATCGTAAATCGTTTCCGATCAGAACAGACTGTGTAACTTGACGAACCATATTTCCGTAATTCCCGAATCCCAGAACAAAAATATGCCCAATTCCCTCGAACTCGCAGATGGTTGAACACGCCGGCCAAATGAGCATCAAATCCTATTCCAGCAACGTTTACAAACAGTCTTCCGGCAATTTCTCCAGAGTCGATAAGGCGTGTTGGTCCAGTTAACGCTGTTTTCAGTGCTAGTCTCGGCTCAAACTGAAGACCAAGACCTCGCGCGAAACCGTTTCCGGAGCCACCAGGCACTACGCCTAGTGCTACCTCAGCACCAACAGTTGCTTGTGCGACCTCATTAATTGTCCCGTCGCCGCCCCACGCAACCAGAGTTTGCGCGCCAAAACTGATCATTTCTTCGGCAATTGCGTACGCGCTTCCACGGCCATCGGTTAACTTCACTTCGCCACAAATTCCCTCTGCAGCAAGTACTTCGCCTGCAAGTCGTGTTCGGACCCGAAGTGCTTGAGAGTCGTATCGTCCCGAAACAGGGTTAATAATGATGCCAACGTCCATAGGTGCCATGAAATCTATCGGTCCTAATCACCCGAGTGTTTGTTACATCCTTTAGACACGAATGCTATAGTAAGGAACAAGTATGCGTCGTAGCTGGGTACGCACGAGTTTGGTCATCGCCATGCTTGGCGTAGCTGCCGCCTCTGGCTACCAGCTAATTTTCTTTGAACAATTAATCAAGCAAGAACAAGAAGCTGAACGCCTCTTCTCAGCCTTAGGTGGAGAACTAACGACATCTATCTCGGAACTACGAGCAAATCAGCAAGCCTATGTGGCTGTAGGACAAGACCCTTCGCACTGGATGGAGCTCGTTACCAAACAACTCGACAAGGTAGGTATTAATCTAGCAACCCTCGCTAGGCTCGCAACAGCTGCACCCACCATTGGGTCCCTTGAAAATGCCCAAGTTGCTATTAACCATCTTGCTCAAGTAGACAGACGGGCGCGCGAGCATTCTGATGTTGGCCAAGATTTAATTGCCTCTGATCTACTTTTTGCAGACGGCCCTGAGCTTGCACTAATCGCGATAAATCACATCGGGCTCGCCCTTGAAACAGAAAGGGACGCCACTGACGCTGTGCAAACTAACCATCGAAAATCGCAAGGCATCGCTCTTGCTACCGCTATGGGGACGAGTGTACTAGTGGCATTATTGTTATTACCTAGTTCTAATCGGCCGCCTGCAAGAAGTGTTGGGGTTGCCGATCGTACCGTGGACGAAACCGGGCGTGTGTTTCTTCAAGACCTTGAAGAGTCCTCTGGAAACAGAGACCAAGAAAATACCGACGACACTTCGTTGCAGAATGAAACAACCGCGACTACAACACTTTCGTCCAATCTAGACCTACAATTGGCCGCCGACCTGTGCACTGAACTTGGTCAACTCTCAAGCCCTTCTCAGCTCAAAGTCATCCTCGCCCGTACCGCACAGGTTTTTAACGCGAGTGGCATCATTGTCTGGAGTCTGGATGTAAACAGTCATTCACTGCGCCCTGCCGTCGGTCATGGTTATAGCGAAGCGACACTCGTAAAGCTTGGAACGGTTTCATGTGATGATGACAACGCTACCGCTGTCACGTTTCGCGACAAGCAGATGCACATCGTTCCCGCGGAATCTACTGCGCTCGGTGCTATCACGGTACCTATCATATCGATGTCAGGCTGCATCGGGGTTTTGTCGCTTGAACTTAAGGACGGATGGGAGCTAAACGAAACAGTTCAAGCTACTGCAGTCATTCTATCTGCTCAACTGTCAACGCTCGTGGTTCCAGACCCGGCCATCAAAACTGCTTCCACCGAAGTGGCACAAGCCTAGCACACAGAGAAAAGCAACTCGCTTTCACTTTGCCTTTTTGATTGCTGAAGCTCGGTTCCATAGTTTTTTGTTTCTATTCTGAACTAACAGACTGAACAAAGGGCTTATATACTTACAGTCGTGCCTCTAACTGGTCTGTCTTTACCTTTCGACAACGCAGATATTGAGCGAATCCTTCCCCACCGGTATCCCTTTCTACTGGTGGACAGGATTATCGAATTTGAACTTGATAAGCGAATCGTTGGCATTAAGAATGTATCGCTCAATGAACGCTATCTCGCCCATAGTCAAGACGAGGGCCCGGTTTTGCCGCCCACAATCCTTACAGAAGCGGTCGCACAGGTCGGAGCTATCCTTATTTTGGCAAAGCCAGAAAACCGGGAAAAACTTCCATTTTTTACAGGCATCGAACACGTAAGGTATATGCGGCCAGTTCGTCCAGGTGATGTGGTTGTTATTGAAGCCACGGTCGTTCGGCTGCGCAGCCGAATGGGGCGCTTAAAGGGGTTCGCGCGCGTAGGAGACGAAGTCGTTATTGAGGGAACAATGACGTTTGCCCTCGGCCCTAAAGATAGAAATGACCCACAAGATACCCTCTAAAGCTTTACCGATCAATCCTAAACGTATGCGAAAAACCCAAACAGGCCGATTAGTATAAAATCCGATGGTGGCCAGTAAAAAGAAAGTTCGCAATTCAAGACAATCCGATGTTCAACCTGCAAGGCATACTAGTGGACCACCGTGGATATTGATCGGCGGCGCCCTAGTCGTAATTGGCGTTACCGCCTTCGTCATGCTTTCGCCAACTGAAAATAGTTTCGACAGCCAGGACAATACGCGCGCTGAAAACCAACAGTCCCCCGCAGAAGAAACAGATCTACCCGAACGGCCCGCACCACCGCCAACTCCAGTAGATCGCACGCCAGTACCATCTGCGGATGCGCAAATGCCCCCTTTGCCCCCTGTCTCAAATATGGTACCGCGTGCACCAGAGGTCGTACGTGATGCATATATTTTTGCAGCCCAACGCCCAGATATACTCGAATACGTCCCCTGTTTCTGTGGCTGTGAAACTGCCGGTCACACCCGAAATGCGGATTGCTTTGTCGCCTCCCGTAATGACGATGGATCCGTTCGTGAGTGGGACACTCACGGGATGGCCTGTACTATCTGCGTTGATGTTGCCCGTGACGCAATGCAGCTGAGTGCCTCAGGTGCATCGACTGACGATATTCGCGCTGCCGTCGAAAGCAAATATGCTGCTTATCCACGGCAGACACCAACACCAGCTCCACCAGCAAATTAACTTAAACACACTGAGAAAAATATTCGGTGTTTGACTGATATAATCATCCGTGTCTAAAAGCGCATTGAATCCAGCGCTTTCCAACCACGATATCGAGATCCGAAACGCCCTCTTCCAGCTTTTTCAATCGGTTCAGGAAGGCGTCTTCGTCGGTACGCTTGGATCCAATGACATTCTTGGTACCCTCGTTGCCAACCCTTATCTCAAACTAATGTTCGGCTACGAACCGAACTCTCCTGATTCAACCATTCAACCTTTCGATCGAAAGCATTTCACAGACACAAACGCACGTCAGGCCTTTATCGATCAATTGATTCGGGATAGCTCCGTTGTCGATTATCTCCTTCGGTTGCGACGAAAAGACAACACTCTGATATGGGTTGAAGTAACAGCAAGACTAGGCAGCGGTACAGATGATGAACCTCTCTACGTCAACGCTTTGCTGAGAGACGTCAGTGAGCGGCGAAAACTTGAAGATCAAGGACGCGATGTTCACCACCAGCTGCTGCAAGCCGAAAAACTAGCCGCTCTCGGCCAGACAGTTTCTGGAGTCGCACATGAATTAAACAATCCTTTGGCAACGATATTGACTTGGTCTGAACGTCTTGCTGGCCAGGCTATTGACCCAACTACAAAACGAGGGCTGAACACGATACTAAGTGAATCCGAAAGAGCAGCAAAAATTGTACGTAATTTGCTGACGTTTTCTCGAAAACGTAACACTACTCGTTCACTGGTAGACGTAAATCAGATTCTGAGAGAAACTCTGTCTCTTCGAGCCTATGACCAACGGCTGTCAAACATCTCAACAATCGAAGGACTAGCGAAAGGCCTACCGCAAGTATTTGCTGATTCTCATCACCTCAAACAAGTACTACTTAATCTGATCATTAATGCAGAGCAAGCCATGCTCTCAACGAATGGTCGAGGAATTCTTATCGTTCGCTCCTGGCATGACGCTGCCAAGGATCTTGTTGTCATCGAAGTAAACGATGATGGGCCCGGCGTCCCTAAAGATGTCCAATCAAAAATCTTTAATCCGTTCTTTACAACCAAGTCGACTGAAAAAGGTACGGGCCTTGGGCTCACTGTCGCTCATGCACTGATCCAAGACCACGGTGGTCAGATACGCGTTGTTTCAACGCCAGACAACGGAACTTCGTTTTATATCGATCTACCAACGGGGACAAGCGTTCCAAAACCAATCAAAGCTTCTGATCGAGAAGATCCGACTTTACCGGTCGGCGCCGGTGCTAAAGTACTAGTGATTGATGATGAGATTGCGCTCGCTGAAGCCATCGCCGCAGCTTTAGCCGATGCCGGTTTCGTTGTCGCGATAGCAGCAAATGGCGAAGAGGCCCTCAAACGAATCAGCCAGCACCCATATGACCTTGTTATTTGTGACCTAAAAATGCCCCGTATCGACGGTCCAACTTTTTATCGAAGAGTTACGGAGACAATGCCTTCTTTGGCAACACGTTTTATATTTGTCACTGGCAACGTAGCCGGGACAGATGCCGAACCGTTCCTCTCAGAGACTGGCTGCCGTTGGCTCGCCAAGCCTTTTCGACTGAAGGATTTACTACGATTAGTTCGGGAGGTTGTTGGCTAGACAATGCTATTGTGCGACAAACACTTTCCTTAGACCTTTTTTTTCAAATGGCTGCTTGGATTCTCGTATTGAAGCAATCGGTCGATAAGTTCTCTCTGCGTAAGAAACAACAACCCCACCCCGGACACTGTTTCCCTGGTTACGGCTACCGCGGTTTCCTTCGGTGTCCTTCTTCCTTAGCTGAACCTTTGCCATACTCATACCTGAAAGATCACGCAGTGCTGACCGTAGATTCTCCGGAATAAAATCATCGCCCAATAACACTCGCAGTCTTTGAATTGCTCTGGCATGTAACTGTGAAACACGAGATTCATTTACGCCAATTTCAGCGCCAATCTCCTTCATTGTGACTTCGCCATAGTAATAGAGGCCTACAACCTTTCTCTCCCGCCATGGTAATTCTGAGATAGCGTCCCTGACACGATTTCTTATCTCTCGTTCCTCACAAGCCTTATCGGGAGCGACGGGTTCAGACGGAACTAGGACTGGAGGCAGATTCGCACCGTGAGGGAAGAGAAGCGGGGGAGA
>CAYFJM010000048.1:0-10343 GCA_964343415.1 uncultured Vicinamibacteraceae bacterium
CTTGATACCCGGAATACAATCCCGATGTTTCGGTCTCTCGAGAAATATGCGGTACGGGCCGGCGGTGCTACTAATCACCGCTTTTCACTTAATGATGGTCTGTTGATTAAGGACAACCATGTTCGTTTGGCTGGTTCCATTTCAAAGGCGGTTCGCCGAGCTAAGACGAGGCGGACAGATATGGTGATTGAAATTGAAGCGCAGAACCTGGCAGAAGTTGACGAAGCATTGGATTCAGGTGTTGATATCGTCCTACTGGACAATATGGCACTCGATGAAATGCGGGAAGCGATTGAACGTTGCAGGGGACGTGCCAGGACCGAGATTTCTGGAGGCGTTACCCTTAATCGAATTGATTCCTTAGCTGCGCTCCAGCCGACGTATATTTCCGTTGGCTCTCTTACTCACTCGGCTGCGGCGATTGACATGAGTTTGGATATAAGGCCTGTGCCTTGACTGCGTTACTTCCTCATGATTTAGCCGTAGCATGTGCAGCTCGCACGGAGCTTGACACATGCACATTTAAATATCTGGATGTTACGACATCCACGAACGATTACGCAGTCACACTCGCAAAGTCTGGCGCAGTCGACGGAACCACGATTTTTGCCGGTAGCCAAACCTCAGGCCGTGGTCGAAGGGGACACACTTGGCATTCTCCATCAGATGTTGGCTTGTATATGTCAGTTATTCTTAGGGGTAAGACGCCTCCGGTCATTACACTGCTGGCGGGTGTGGTGGTTGCCGATTCCATCAATAGCCAATTGGACCTATCCGTTGAACTCAAATGGCCGAATGATGTGCTGATCGCCGACCGGTGTGGTGCGACTGACTGTAAATCTCTAAAAGTAGCTGGCATTTTGGCTGAGAGTTTGCCGGTTGAGGCTGGCGAGGGTCTTGTACTAGGATTTGGTATAAACATTGGAGAGCAGAGTTTTCCTCCTGACCTAGAAAACGTAGCGACGTCTTTGGAGACGGTGTCCGGACAGCCGATTATGCGTGGGATCCTGTGTGCTGAAATTCTTGTTCAGTTAATTAACTGGCGGGTCTCTGTTGAGACGTTTGGGTCTGACCGAGTGCTTAGTCGTTGGCGTGATCTATCTCCGTCTAGCTGCGGAGCAACGGTGTCATGGGCAGTGCAAGGGATACGTTGCCGAGGTGTTACTGCCGGGATTGATGATTCGGGTGCACTACTCGTGGATTGTGAGGGTAGACGCGAGCGCATTGTTGGTGGTGAGGTTACGTGGGAGTTTTAACGAAACAATGAGTCTATTGGCTATCGACGTTGGAAATACGAACATTGTATTGGGCATCTTTAGCGGCGAGACACTTCAAGTTAGTTGGCGGTTAACTACGTTACCAGGTCGAACCGTTGATGAATTGTGGTTGCTGGTTAGTCGGCTTTTCTCTGAAAAAAGCATTCCGCGTGACGATATTGAAGGTGTTGTGTTGGCGTCGGTGGTTCCAGAGTTGACCCCGACCGTTTCAAAGATGGTCAAAATTGGTTTTAAGAAATCAGTTCTTGTGGTTGATGCTGGTAACACGGGACTTACGGTTCGTTATGAGAATCCTGTGGAAGTTGGAGCCGATCGTTTAGTTAATAGTGTTGCTGCGCTCAAATTGTTTGGTCAATCACCTAGGCCAATAATAGTTGTCGATTTTGGTACGGCAACAACGTTTGATGTGATTTCTAGCAGTGGAGAATATGATGGAGGTGTTATTTGCCCTGGTGTCGATATTTCTGCTGAGGCGTTGTTTAACCGCGCAGCTCGTTTGCCTATGGTCTCGGTCAGAAAACCCGATACAGTGATTGGTCGGACGACGATATCTTCGATGCAGTCTGGCTTGTTTTATGGTTATGTGTCCATGGTTGAAGGTATTTTGGACCGACTAAAAAATGAACTCCAGAATGATCAAAAGGTATGGTGCGTTGCAACGGGTGGATTAGCAAGCGCCGTGGCATCAGAGACTACTCGGATTGACAAAGTTTGCGATGAACTTACACTTATCGGTCTTCGGTGTGTATGGGAATATAACCGTTGAATACAGGCGAATACTGTCGTGCGGTCGAGTCATTTCTTTGTCGTAAAAACGACGGGCATCTTATTCGGGTGGTTGGCCCAGCTTTTGAAATGGTGTGTGGCTGGAAGAGAACTGGTATCCCACTAAGCATTATTGAACGAGCGATAGAGAAAAGATACCTTCGCTATTTGGCTGATGGGTCAAGGCGTCGACCTCTACGGATCGAATTTTGTGAAAGAGATGTGCTTGAATTGTTTGATCAATGGCGTCGGGCGGTTGGAGCTCCTCATGCGGCAGATCAGCGTGCCCGCATGGCCCTGTTTGAGTCTAAATCTGAGCCTAATGCCGAGGAACGTAGTCCGCGAACTGCACTGGAGACACACCTTGATAATGTCATTCAACGATTAGAGTTTTGGTCGGAGAAGCGTCCGATTACCTCTACTGACACTGAACTATCTCAGCAAATATTCAAGGCGTTGGAGTTTTTACGTGTTTGCCGTAAGTCGGTCAAAGATTTACGCGGAAATGCGCGGCAAGAAGTGATTGTAAGATTAAAACTATATGACGAAGAATTGCTGGCAAGTATTCGTGCGTCGGCAGATCAAACATTAATTCAAAGGCTAGGGTCTGAGGCAAGGGCTTCTCTTGAGCCTTTTCGTTCTCGAATGGCTTCTGAACCATACGAGAACGCGGTCACTATAGCGACCGATAGACTTCTAGTAAATCATTTTCGGCTTCCTTCTTTGTCTCTCGACTGAGCCTACTAGCGTAAATGCTGGTGTCCGTTACAGTCTGAAACTACATTCGACTCGGTGCTTCGCAACCCATTAAATGGAGTACTTGCTTCAATTGTCGTTGACAATAGATTACGGCGATGGCTCGCCATAATCTGACGGCACGGTCTGTTTCGGCAATAACAGGACACCGGTGATAAAAGGCATTGAATGATTGTGCAAGCGAAAAAGCGTATTTAGCGAGAACAGATAACTCCAGACTCCGGGCTGCTTGGTCAGCGATGTCATCAAGGCGTGAGGCTTCAAAGAGTAGTTGCCAGATTTCAGAGGATGGTTGAGTAAGAGCGTTGTCGATAAGGGTTGGCATTTCATCGAGTATGGCTGCTTCTGAGCAATGTTGTTGCTCTTCAAGTTTTCGTAGAATGTTGTTGGCGCGTACGATTGCGTACTGTACGTACGGGCCGCTTTCGCCTTCAAAACTCATCGCCTCAGCAATGTCAAATGCGATGAGTTTTCCTCTTGAATATTTGATCATGAAGTAACGCACAGCAGCGACGGCTATAGCTGTCGAAATTCGTTTGGCCTCTGGCGAGTTCTGTGTGAGGTCGCTATGTCGAGCGACCACCTCTTTTTGAGCCGCTTGGACTAGTAGGTCTATCAGGTCATCAGCTTTGACACCTAAGCCTTTCCGGCCTGAAACTTCGACAAACGGTTTCGAATTGTCTTCGTTATCAGAATGTCCGAGCGTTCGTGCCGTGGTATGTGAGAGGGCTACCATTTCGTATGAGACGTGAACTGAACGTTTTGCTTCATCAACATGTTTGATAGCGATCAGGGCTTGTTGGAGCAATTGTTGTAGATATGATTGTCGTGTATCGATGACGTTATAGACAGCATCCGCGTGGCCAAAGGCTACTGTCTCACCAAGTGAACTTGACGTGGAGGTCGGTGTTGATGTGGTTGACCAGCAGTCACGACCTGAGGTTTGCGCGCCATGTTTTTCATAGTGAAAATCTTTATTCAGAATTCCGAATTTCCAGAATTGATAGGCGATGTCTTTTCCCACATAGGTGACCGTTCCGTTTGATCGAACGATTACTTTTGTACGTGACTTTGGCCCTGCGCTATCATTGCCTGAGTTGGTTTCATCAGTAGCAATCTCGCTAGAGCCACTACCTGTAATAGGCATCACCCAACATCCTTTTTGCGGACCATTGGTCTCCAAATAGACGGCATCAGCGGTCTTCAGTATTTCAAAAGCTAGAGACCAAAAATGTAACTGAAGGATGTCGCTTTCCCAGCTGAGTAAATCGTAGTCGACGTTCAGTCGAGCCATTGTGGCGAGGTGGCAGTTGACGATGCTATGAGCAATTAGCTTTCCCAGCTGAGCTGTTTCATTTGATCCGCATTCAAGGGCATGAAGCGTAGTTGCGCGATATTGGAGTCTCGATTCATCTTTTTCATACCAGTCAGTCACGCGCGCATAAAGATCCCAGCAGTAATAATCGAAGCGGGGTTGCTCACTCAAATGTTTTACTTGTGCGGCTGTGGCTTTATCGAGTTGTTGGAATCCAACGATTACGTCCGCAACCTGGACACCGGTGTCATCGATGTAGTTTTGCACCTCCACCTGATTGCCAAGAAACCGTAATACTCGCGCAAGAGTGTCTCCCAAGGCCGCATTCCTTAAGTGTCCGATGTGGGCCGCTTTATTGGGATTGATGGCAGTATGTTCGACGATTGCTTTGGAAGTGTTTTCAGGGGCTTGTGTGTTGTTAGAGGCCAGGATCTGGCGTGTGAAGACAACACGGTCAAGAAATATGTTGACGTAGCCGTTGGGAGCGGCCTCGGCATGACTGATTCCCTCAATCGGTCCGATGGATTCAACAATTTCATTTGCGATCGCTCGTGGTGCCTTGCGGAGCGTCCGAGCAAGTTCAAATGCAACGGTGACACCCAAGTCTCCCATCGTTCGCTTGGGAGGGTATTGAATATTGATAGCTGGCGTATCTGCCGGGCGAAGGTCGTAAAGCTCGGCCAGAACTTCTTGAATGCGGCTCCGTAGTGTGTTTTGAATAGGAAGAATCATAAGGCGTGATAGGCAGCTAGCGAGAGAGCGCGAGCGTAATCTGCTGGAGTATTGACGTTCAAAAACATACTGCCGCTTCTGTCGAACTTCCTTATTTTATCTTCGCTGACTTCGCAATGAGGTATATCAGACAATAAGTTTGTGATTTTGAGGGAATGTTTCTCTATTTGGGTGGCGATTATATCGGCACAGCCTCGATGATATGAGGCACAAAGAGGTTGATAGCCGTCTGCTGTACGAGGTATTGCGATGTCTGCACGTTGTCCTTGCTCAAGAAGATATCGAAGAAAATCGCTATTTAGAAATGGCATGTCGCCAGCGATGATTAGTAGTTGGTTGGATTCGCAATGTGACAGTGCGGTGTGAACGCCTCCAATTGGGCCCAGGTTCGCCTGGATGTCCCGAATCACCGGCACGTTACAGGTTTCGTACTGTTTTTGTTCATTGGCTACCAAGAAAACATTGTCTACTACTGTTGCTAATACATTGAGTAAATGGTCCACAATACGTCGATTGCCAAGAGGGAGTAGTGGCTTTTGATACCCGTTAAACCGGCGGGCCTGTCCTCCGGCTAAGATGGCGGCCGTCGACATTCGCGTCGCTAACCTTAACAAATATTTGTCGTAGATTGGATGTTGTTCATTTCGTAATGTGCCTTATGTTTATTAAGAGATAGCGATACAAATGACTTTTTCTGGTTGAGTCTGGTCTGGGTGCGTTGACACGGTCAATGCACTCAGCTAACGTGAGTTGAACACCAATCACAGACCATGTTGGTCACGCACCTACGTTGTCGTCTAAGGTCATTTCTGAGATTCCTTCCTACAGTAGGGTTTTGGTTTATGGCCGTATTTTCTGTTGCGGCGTTGTATGCCGAACAGCAGGTACCGCAAGAGCGAGATATCGTTCTAGTCGCTGACGTGGATGCGCTTATTCATCCAGTGTCCGCGGAATATATTGCTCAATCACTCGATCGGGCGGAAGACGAGGAAGCCAATTTAGTGGTTTTGATGTTAAAAACGCCAGGTGGTCTCGTCGATTCGACGCGAGAAATTAACACCAGTATTATCGAATCGAAAACCCCTGTTGTAGTGTATGTCGGTCCCAGTGGGACACGTGCGGCGTCGGCCGGATTCTTAATTACCATTGCTGCTGATGTTGCGGCTATGGCTCCGGGTACACACATCGGCGCGGCGCATCCTGTTTCTGGCACAGGCGAGGCGATGGATGACACCGCTGCTCAAAAGGCGGCATCTGATGTTGCTGCTTATGCACGGTCTTTAGCTAGTCAGCGCGCACGTAATATTAGCCTCTCAGAAGAGGCTGTTACGGAGAGTCGTTCCTTTACGGAAGACGAAGCCTTTGCGGCCGATCCGCCGTTGATTGATTTGATCGCATCAGACCTTGATGATCTACTAGAGCAGCTTGACCAAAAGCAAGTACGGCGATGGAACGGTGATATTCAGACGCTGCATACCAAAGAAGCGGCAATCGTTCTGACTGAAATGACGTGGCGCCAGCAGCTACTAAGTGCAATTGCGCATCCTCAGGTCGCCGTTCTATTGTTTAGTTTGGGAAGTCTAGGGTTGACTATTGAGCTGTGGAACCCGGGCGCAATAGTGCCAGGTGTTGTCGGTGGACTCTGTCTTCTTCTTGCTTTTTTCGCTTTTCAGATTCTTCCTATCAATTACGTTGGGTTGTTGCTGATTATTTTTGGGTTACTGCTGCTTATCCTTGAAATGTTTACTCCGACATTTGGCTTGCTAGCTACTGGCGGTATCGCAAGCATGGTGATGGGCGCCGTTATGTTGGTAGATTCTTCAGCACCTGAACTGCAGTTAGGCTGGCCCTTCATACTGTCGTCAATGCTGATGCTTGGTTTGATCGTTACTGGGTTGGCGCGACTGGGGATTCGTGCCCAGCGAACAACTCCTGTGACCGGGATTGCAGGAATGATTGATCAGATTGGCCAGGTCCGAACTGCGATCCAGCCAGACAAGAATGGTAGTGTGTTGACTCGTGGTGAGATCTGGGTTGCAAAATCAGACGGTGATGATGATATTGCTGAGGGCGTTAGAGTGCGCGTGGTTGATGTTGAGGGAATGACGCTTACGGTAGTACCTGTTAAGACTAAATCCTATGAACGTTCGGAGGCATAATGACCGAGGGGTTTCCGTTAAGTTTTTTAGTGCTGTTTGGTGCGTTTTTATATATTGCGAATTCCATCAAGATTCTTAGTGAGTACGAACGGGGAGTTATTTTTCGCTTAGGAAAACTCCACCCGACGCCTAAAGGACCGGGTGTGATACTCGTGTTTCCGCCAATTGATCGCCTTGTGCGCGTTAGTTTGCGTACTATCGTGATGGATGTGCCACCACAGGATGTTATTACCAAGGACAATGTTTCGGTCAAAGTGAATGCGGTTGTTTATTTCCGTGTCATGGATCCTCAGCGATCGATTGTCGAGGTAGAGGATTTTCATTACGCGACCTCTCAGCTAGCACAAACAACATTGCGGAGCGTTCTCGGACAGGTCGAACTCGATGGTCTTCTTTCTGAACGTGAGCGTTTGAATCAGGACCTTCAGCGTATTTTGGACCAGCATACTGATCCATGGGGTGTCAAGGTGTCGTCGGTTGAAGTGAAGCACGTTGATTTGCCTGTCGATATGCAACGGGCAATGGCTAGACAAGCGGAGGCAGAGAGAGAGAAGCGTGCTAAAATCATCCACGCCGACGGCGAGTTTATTGCTTCAGAAAAACTATCCCAGGCGGCTGGGGTTATTGGGCGAGAGCCACTCGCTGTGACGTTGAGGTATTTGCAGACGCTAACCGAGATTGCAGGTGAGAAGAACTCAACGATCGTTTTCCCGTTGCCGATCGATATCTTAAAGGCGTTGACTGGAAAGCGCGACGGATCATAGTGCCTCAAGAATCCCCTAACGAGTTTTCGCCGAGCCCAAAGCAGATTGTTTTCCTTTTTATGGCCGCAACTGTTGTTGCTGTAGTAGTTTTTCTTTTTGGTCTTTTGGTCGGTAGAGGGGTGCCGATTGATGGGGCGGTATCGGAGCAACTGGTTCGAGGTACTGGATCGACTACGTCATACATTAATGAGCGGCCAGCGACCATTCTTGAGAGACAAAGTTCCGATCCTTCGGCGGTAGTGCTAACGGGAGATGAATTTAGTTATACCGAGAGGCTCCATCGGAATCAATCATCTGCGGAGGATGATTTGTTTGGATCGGGAGATAGAGAAGAGAGATTGGATTTAGAGGCGCCAAGGCCGATGCCGGACGGCGATGATGATGACACCGGTCGTGACGATCTGGCAGTAGCTGAGGCAACTGAAAACCCTGTACCAGATTACAGTGATCGTGGAAGATATATTCCTCCTCAAGACAGTTTAATTGTCGAAGAAGGATTTACTGTGCAAGTAATGTCCTTGCGGGATAGAGCGGCTGCAGAGCGTGTCGTTGCAGGTCTTGTCGGAAAAGGGTACGAGGCATTTGTGGCACCTTCTGTTGAGGGTGCCTCGGTACAAGTGTTCCGAGTACGCATCGGCAGATATAGTGATCGGGAAGAAGCCGAGCAAATCAAGAGTCGACTTGAGCAAAACGAGAAGCTCAAGCCCTGGATCACACAGTAGGGGAAAGCATTCGTGCGTCCCTTTCTACTTGCGGCTTTCACGGGATTTTTGCTTACATTCAGTTTCCCGAGTGTAGGCCATCCTTTATTTGCTTGGATTGCGTTAGTGCCGCTCTTAATCGTCCTATGCAACGTGAATTCTAGAATTGCATTTTGTCTTGGTCTGTTGGCGGGAGTTATTCATTTTGCGGGGACGATCTATTGGATACCAGGTGTGATGGCCAATTTTGGTGGATTGCCTATTTTCATGGCTTGGTGTGTTCATCTGCTGTTCGTTCTTTTTCTAGGCTCGTTTATTGCGGTATTTGCCGTTTCAATTAATGGTCTGGTGAAAAGTTACGGCCAGATAGGACTTATGTTTGCTCCTGCTGTCTGGGTGACGATGGAATTAGGGCGCATTCATTTGTTTACTGGTTTTCCTTGGCTCCTTCTGGGTTACAGTCAAGTACCGTTTCTTGCGATAGCTCAGATTGCCAGTGTTGTTGGGGTTCTCGGTATTTCGATTCTGGTCGTTGTTGTGAATGGAGCTGTTTCTTATTGCTTGACTGGACGTGGCAGTTCACGTGGATTGCCCATGATCGTCACAGGGGTGGTATTTGCTGTTGTGTTTGTGTTTGGCGCATTGCGATTGGAGCGAGCAGCATTACTTGATGAGGGGACGTCCCTGGCAGTAGCTGCGGTTCAGGGTAATGTGTCGCAGGATGATAAATGGGATAGAACAAAGCGAGATGAGATTCTAACGACTTATCTTCAAAAGACCCGCGATGCAGCGGCTGCTGGAGCGGAGTTGATTGTGTGGCCTGAGGCTGCAACACAATTTCCGTTAGCAGATGACCAACGAAGCCGAATGATACGTGACACCGCGAGAGCGACAAGCACGCATCTGTTGATTGGAACGACTGAAATTGAATCAGATAAACAGACTCGGTACTACAATGCGGCACACATGGTCGGTCCGTCAGGCGAGACGACCGGGATGTATCGTAAACAACATCTGGTGCCTTTCGGTGAATATGTGCCGCTACAAGAGGCGTTGTTCTTTGTTTCTCCATTAGTTGAAGCCGTAGGGAGTTTTTCTCCTGGTCGAAATGCGCGGGCTTTACCATTTAAAGATGACTTAATTAGTACTGCGATTTGCTACGAGATTATCTACCCAGGTCTAGTTCGTGAATTGGTTTTGGTGGGTGCTGAGTTATTGACAACTATCACAAATGATGCCTGGTTTGGATTAACAGCAGCACCACATCAACATTTTCAAATGGCACGGATGCGTGCGATTGAACAGGGGCGTTACCTTGTTAGATCAGCGAACACTGGAATTAGTGGCATCGTTGATCCTTATGGACGAGTAATTGAACAGTCAGCTCTTTTCGAAGAAGCAGTTCTTGTCAATGAAGTGAGATTATTGACGGGTATAACGTTTTATGGACGTTTTGGTGACATACCCGCGTACTTAGGTCTGTTAGTTGCAGCGTTAGGATTAGCCTGGACGCGACGTTGAGTGATGGGTAATGAATATGAGGTGTTCTTTTGGGTACGACGTTAGATGAACAGATTCGTAAGAGCCATGGATTAGTTAAGAGAGCGGAAGATTTGCGGAGCTATCTTTGACCCTGAAAAATTAGACGATGAAATCAAGGTGTTAGAGCAGCAGGCGGCAGATCCGGCATTTTGGACTGATCAAGATCTTGCCCAAGAAGTATTGCAACGGCGGAGACGATTACAAGAAGATTTTGACCTTGCTGATTCATTAGGTAGGAGAATCGAAGATCTTGCTGTTTTGATCGAATGGGCGGGTCAAGGGGAAGAAGTGCTTCAAGATCTCCTGGTTGCTCTCGACGGAATCCAAACTGA
>CAYFJM010000049.1:0-10284 GCA_964343415.1 uncultured Vicinamibacteraceae bacterium
CAACGGTCTTCTCGGTTCGTTTTTTTTCCGACCATCAGTACCCATGCTCCCTTTACGCCGGTGCCTCCCTATCAAGATGACTGGGCACGAGTGTTAACGGAGAGCCCCTACGACCAGGACGAGCTCGACCTTGCTTGGTCTGATTGGCCAGACTGGATGAATCTCGGGCCAAGCTATGTAAAGGCACTTCGCTACGCCTACGATACCGTTAGCGGCTATCTGAGACTTCGTGGCGATCGCGACTTTGTGGTGTTACTGATCGGGGATCATCAACCACCCTCACTGGTTAGTGGTGAAGGTGCGTCATGGGATGTGCCTGTGCACGTAATTGCCAGTCGTGCAAGTTTATTGGACCAGTTACGCCAAGCGGGTTTCGACGATGGACTTGAACCGTCTCTTCCGGCGGTAGCAAGAATTGATGAGTTACTACTCACGTTACTGAGTGCTTTTGGCGATGTGCCTGGCAACGCGAAGATTGGTGAGCTAGAGACCAACGTGTCTGATAGCGGTCATCAGTAATAGTGATTGGGAACATCAAGTAAGACACACTGACGGCGAAGTTCGCTGTAGTCGTTTCCTATTTTATCGGCAGTGAGTGGTCCTCTAAGGTCAGCACTTATGACCAGTTTGTCCGGGAGATAACGCCGTAGTTCTTGATATTCGTCACCATATTCTGGCGTTGGGAACTGCAGTGTAAGATGCGAACTGCCATTCTTGTACGACACGTCATACAACGGATTCACGATCAGTGAATCTCGTATGTCAATGTTTGTCTCGATCTGATGTCGTTTGAATACCCAGTCAGCTGTTGCGGAAATTAATGTGATTGCTGGTGTATTTCTTAACGCGAGAGGTTCTCTGTGATCTGTTAAATCAATTGCACTATTGCGCAGTAATTCATCAAGCAATATCTTGTCATCGAATAGTTTTGTATGTCGTTGTGCGAACAGTCGTTGGTAAGACTCCGGTGTCAATGTGTTGCCTGCTGATACGTTTTCGCCACGAGCACTGTGTAGGTGCGGCATAATAATGATCCCGTCCTCAGTACCAACGCGCATCATTTCGTCTGCACACAGTCGTTTGTGCCAAACGTATGGAAATGCATCAGACAACACGACGGTCGAGAAGTGCCTAGACACAAATGGCAGTGGATTATTGGCATCGCAGCAGACCGCCGTGGAATCAATTGCTGTCGTGCGTTTGGCAATCCACAGTTTCCAATAGTACAGATCGGCGAGAACTGTGTTACCTCGACCAGGCCGTGCCAAGAGGCTTCTGGTGAGGTGCCCTGAGCCACCGCAAAGGTCGAGAACAGCACCTTCTGTACTGTAATGGCAGTGTGTTATCAGTGCCCTGATAATCGCGTCAGCGCTTCGGTAGGTTGGGTCTGAAAATCGATACAGAAAATAACTTGACTCAGCGTCGTCAGATATTGCCTCGAGAAGTTCGCGATATTTCGGTTTCCGGTTGCCAGCGGTCAGCTTCAACAGTGCCCGTAGCGAGGTATCGTCAATGCCAAGTAGGATCTGACGGGCACGGTCTATATGGTTCGCGTCAAGTGCTTTTAGTGCTTCTCTTGTGCAGTCAGTAGCGAGTAATACCGGTATTCCGTCAACAAGTGGATATGCACAGCATTCGCAACCCAGGATGGCCGTTTTAAGTGTCCCATTTTCTTCATGGTATATCCCGCCACTTGCAACTGAGACATGTACGCCACAAAAGGGACAACGTAGGAGAGGAAGGATGTCTTTTTTCACGATAACGATTGATTTAGCGATTCAATAAACGATCGGCCTTGGTCACCGACTGCCGCCCGGCGATAGTGTTCGGTTCCGAGTAGGAGAGATGCATCCGCTTCTAAAACGTGGTTGAGCGCGCCATCGCGTACCTGCGATTTGTGGCAACGTAGCGCCAAAAGTTTTTGGCGGCTGTAGTTGTTCGCCTCAAATATAAATGTCGGCAACGGTGCTGCATGTCCCCAGGCGTCAGGCTCTGTGACGCCAAGAATATCTGTTGGGTTGGGCAGTGGTCGATTATTGCTCGCACACTGCTTCGCAATGTATTCGGTTAGTTTGCGCATCGCACGTGGAGGCGTCGTGCCATAGTACAGGGCCGGCAAAGGATTAGCTTTGATGGCTCTTGTAGTGCAGTGATGAAGAGCAATGTGGTCAGGGTGACCGTACATGCCATCTTCGTCGAATGTAATGATGACATCTGGAGAGTAATTATCTATAGCTTTACCGATGTCATTGCAAATTACATTCTGGTCGAGCCATCGTAGCATCCCGTCCTCGTGATTGAGCACAGTCAGTGATGATATGCCGAGGATGCCTGTAGCGGCCGAGAGTTCGGCGCGGCGACAGGCTGCAATGTCTCCCTCGCCGTGACCATGCTCGCCGTGGGTTAGGCAGAGAAGATTTACGGTGGCACCCTGTGCTGAACAGCTAGCTAGTAGTCCTCCGCAGAGAATCGATTCGTCATCTGGATGCGCCGTTATCGCTAGGAGAGAGTATTGACTCATCGCCATCATTGGTCAGTGATTCCGAGTGAGGTGTTTCTGGATTACTGATAAGTAAATGGCAAGGTACTGATCGATCATGCGATCAACACTGAATTTATCCAGAGCGCGTTTCCTTACGCTTTCCCGATCTAGTTTGATTACGTTCGAGAGCCCTGGTGTGAGTTCCTCAAGCGTGTTGTAAGCGTGTCCGGTGATTCCCTCATCGATAAGTTCGCCGACAGCACCTCTATTGAGAGCTGCAACTGGGGTGCCGCAGACCATCGCTTCCGCTAGTACGAGCCCAAAGGGTTCAGCAGTTTGAACTGGATAAATCAATGCTTGGGCTTGTCCGATCAACCTCGATTTTTCATTACCGATTACCTCGCCGCAGTACGTTACATGTTTCCCATCAACAAACGGTGCAATGTATTCACGATAGTAAGTGTTTTCTGTCGCCGCAAGCATCAGTCGCATCTTTGCACGTCTCGCTGCCGCAATTGCCTCAAGAACTCCTTTTTCTGGCGTAAAACGCCCGAGAAAAAGCAAGTAATCGGCCGGTGTGCTCTCAAAGGTAAATTTCTCGGGGTCGACTGCGTGCTGCACAACGCCGAGCACGTCTAGATTCTTGAGTTGTTCGGCTTGATGTTGTGATATCGCGATGAACGGTGCATCTGGACGCTGTTTCCAGAGCTTGACTTCACTGGGGGTTGGACTGTGGTGGACGGTATGTACAAGGGGTGTTTCTGTAAGTTGTTGAAATGCAATCGCGAGTGGCGCGTACTTGGCTTGGCAATGGATGAGATCAAATTGTGCGGCTTGCTCAATGGCAGCGGAGATATTGAGTAATTCACAGAGTTCCCACGGCCACAGTTCAGCATCGTCGTTGTAGCCGTCTTGAAAGATTGCGTGTAAGTGCGCTGGTGTCCTTGAGGATTCGGTTGCAAATAGCGTGACATCGTGCCCACGTCCTGCCAGGCCTTTGACGAGTAAGTCTGTCGCGGTTTCGATTGAGGCAGAGTGACGCGAGGATACAGATTCTGCTACGGGCGCGACCATCGCGATCCGAAGCGTTTGTTGTAGTGTCATGTTGTTGCCTCGGCGAGAAGTTGTGTCAGTACAGTATTTGCGTCGAAATACTCATGGGCGATCTCGGAAGCATGCAGAGCATGTCGTGAATAATCTGATTCGACGTTCTCGATGGCGGCAATCGCTTCAGGGAGGGTTGAGAAGGGTAGTAGGCCGAGTCCAGTAGGAAGATGGTTAGTCCAGCCTGTATCTTGGACGATGGCAGGCCGCCCTGCGGACAAATAGCATTCTGTGCGGTCGCTGAACCAGCCAGAGTGATGGGCGATGTACGCGTGTTTAGCGACAGCGAATTCTGCGCGGGAGTTGCTAATGAATTGCCGATAGTCATGGATTGTTTTTGAAAGACCCATCGCCGGCTCAGGATTCCAACCTTTCCTCCGTAGAAGATCCATCGGGCCATTGACAGCTAGTCTGAACTTTACTTCTACATGTTTTGGCAAATCGAGAAAGTGTGTGAATTCTTTGTCTTTGTTTCCGTTTATGTCGGTGAAACTTTCGATTCGCCAAGTCATGACAGTCGTGTACGGTGCCGTTACAGGGGTAGTTTCTGTTTGCCAGAGTGCGGACACGACAGGTTGCCATGTCTTGTACCATGTGAAGTCGCCAGTCGGTACGGCACATACTGGGGTGCCGATATTTGCGCCGAAAGTAAAGAGTCGAGTGAATTCCCTGAAGAAATTGACGTACCAAGCGTCGCCTTTTGCGATTGAGAGTTGTGTGAATACCGGATCCGTATCGACAAAAATCCGGTGTGGAATGGCGAGGTACTCGTCTCTCCAAAACCACGATCCTCCAGATAGATTGATGAAGAGGTCAGCGTTCCGGCAAAAATCTTGGAGTTCTTCTTTCGGCATCCCATGGTATGTCTCATCGTAGTTGATGAAGCACCACCGGTCTCCGAACTCGAATGGCGTCAGGGTGTTGTTGATATAGCTTGTTCCGTAGGAGGGGTCTTGCGAGAGTGTGTTTAGGTCAGGATTGTAAATGCACTCGCCGGTGTCTTCGATGTAACAGACTTCATGGCCAAGACTTCGTAGGCCAAGTAAATACATCAGCGAACACCACGTGACTCCGCCGTAGGGATATCGCGCGATGATGCCAGCAAGAACAATCTTCATTATTTGGCCTAGTCTATGGTGTTCTCTGTCGTCCCTGGAGCAATGCGCGTTCTTCGAGTGTATGTCCGATCGAAAATCTTTCCCAGAGCCGTTGGTACAATGGTGATGTCGTAAGTAGCGTGTTGTGTGTGCCAGAATCGATAACGCGGCCGGCATCAATCACAACAATTTGATCGGCGTCACGGATCGTAGATAGCCGGTGCGCAATAATGAGAGTTGTCTGTTTCACCCGCGTTCGACGAATGTTTTCGAATACGGCTGCTTCTGAAATTGAGTCAAGCGAAGATGTGGGCTCGTCTAACACCAGGATAGGTGCTTTTCCTAGTAATGCTCGTGCGAGGCCGAGTCTTTGTCGTTCTCCACCGGAAAGTGTTGCGCCGTTTTCGCCGATCGTTGTGTCGTAGCCATTAGGAAGCCCCATGATGAATTCATGAATGTGGGCGGAGTGCGCTGCAGATACGACAGCCTCGTCTGTTGCGTCTGTGCGTCCAAATCTAATGTTTTCCAAAAAGGTTCCGGCTAGTAAGACCGGCGTTTGAGGTGCGAGCGCAACCTGGTTGCGCAGTGAACGCAATTCATAGTTAGAAATGTCAATATCGTCGATTGAAATCTGGCCTTTCGTGGTGTCGAATAGCCTCGGGATAAGGTTGACAAGGGTTGTTTTACCAGCGCCAGTTAAGCCGACAATTGCAACAATCTCACCGGGATGCGCGTCGAATGTTATTCCTTCGAGGACCATACGTACTCGGTCGTATGAAAAGCTCACGTTTTTAAACGCGATATGTCCTTTGATAGGGGTATTTATGGCGTCAGGGTTCTCCAATATTTCAGGCGCCAAAGAAAAAATGGTTCGTACGCGGTGGGCACTAACGATCGCCTGTTGCAAAGAGCCAATAGTGTGAGCGATTGATGAAATAGGGTCATAGACGGCGGCGATGTACGCAATGACGACCAGTAAGGTGCCCAGACGAAGCGATCCGTCGAGTACATGGATACCGCCTACAATAAGAATCGACGCCGTGCCGATCAGAGTGATGCCCGTCACCACTGCTGAGAAAAGTGATTCTTGCCATGTTAGGGTGAGGCGCGCCTCAATGGTCTCGTCACTTGCTTTGAGAAAGCGATTTTGTTCGTATTTCTCTCGGGTGAAACTCTTAATGGCCGCAATTGACCGGAGCGTTTCGTAAACGCGTTCTATCAGCCAAGCTTCCCGGGTTTTGACGTCTTCGGCGCGGTGGACCAGTGTACGGGAATGAAACCTGAGACATAAATAAAGAAACGGTGTGACTGCAATCGTCATAAAGGCTAAAACGAGATCAACCTGTAATAAAATTGTAAACATCACAATGAGATTGATACCGGCAATTGCTAGTGGAAAGACGCCGCCGGTGACCAGGTCATTAATACAGTAAGCATCGGCATCGATTCGGTAGACAGAATCGGAAGTTCGGTGATGTGTATGGTGTGACATTGGGAGTGCTTGTAGATGAGCGAGTAACCGGCTTCTCAGGTCGTGCACTACTCGCTGTCCCATGTCGACCTGAAGTTGGGTGTGTGCCATTCGCGCGAGTTCACTTGTAAGTTGTATACCCAAACCGGAAATTGCCAGAACGATTAGGAGACTGATTGGCTCGATCGCTACGAGCAGCGGGAGCCACTGCGTCAACGAAACCGGAAGTTCGTCGCCGGTTAAGGCGTAGTCGACGATTAGCTTAAGTGTCCACGGGGCCAATGCGGCAAGACCGATTTCAGTGACCGAGAGGGCGCTAATCCCGACGATTCGAGTACGGTATGGCCCAAGGAAAGATCCGGTCCATTGGAGTAATGATGTGTGCACTTCGATTTCGGGATGCTACCACTTTGCCGAAAATCCAGGTGCGATGAGGCTCTACTGGAATTGGCAGTAGAATGGTAACCGGTGAATCTGGCTTAGGAGGAACTAGTTTTGATTTCACGGATATTTTTGACTTTGACGATCGTCGCTGGGTTTGCAGTAGCTGGTCCTTTAGCGCAATCAAATTGGCCCCAATTTCGGGGTCTTGATGGCGGTGTAATAGCTGATACAGCGGCATTGCCTGAGAGCTGGGGGCCTGATGAAAACATTGCCTGGCGAATAGATATTCCGGGGCGGGCATGGAGTTCACCTATCGTTTGGGAAGAGCATGTGTTTGTTTTGACGGTGATGCCAGCTAGTGGGGACGACTCACCTTTACAACCGGTGCAACCGACAGAGAATTATCGAGCGAGGTCTTTGGGGGGATCAATGACCGGGGCCGACATTGTAACGCCGACTGATAATTTGGAATGGGTGCTCTTTAGTGTCGATTTTGAGACTGGTGATGAACGGTGGCGGCAGACGTTACATACGGCCGTGCCTTCGATGCCAACCCATTCAAAAAGCACCTTTGCTTCAGAAACACCCGTGACAGACGGAGAGCGGGTATACGTATTTCTCGGTGACATTGGTTTGTACGCTTTTGATTTTTCAGGTAACGAAGTGTGGTCAGTTGATCTTGAATGGGTGCCTCGTAAAGACTGGGGTGCTGCATCATCACCAATACTTCATGATGGTCGCTTGTACGTAGTAAATGACAGTGAAGCCCAATCGTATGTAGCGGCTTACGACGCAGAGAGCGGCCAGGAAGTATGGCGGGTTGCTCGGGAAGAAGGTACTAATTGGTCGACACCGTTTGTGTGGGAGAACGACGTTCGTTCGGAGCTCATTACTACAGGTACTGGTGGCGTTCGTTCATATAGTTTGGATGGCGACTTGCTGTGGGAACTTCATGGTATGTCCTCGTTAGTTATCCCCACACCATTTACTGCCCATGACCTGCTGTTTATTAATTCGGGATATATCGCCGATTCGACGAGGCCTGTATATGCGGTACGTGCGGGAGCTAGTGGGGACATTACTTTGGGTGAAGGCAGTACGAGTAATGACTACATTGTCTGGTCGCATCCTCAGTTGGGTTCGTACAATCCGTCCTCCCTTGTTTATGGCGACTATCACTATACGTTACTCGACCGCGGTATCTTAATGTGCTACGACGCGCGAACAGGGCAGGAAGTCTACCCACGGCAGCGCGTGACGGCTGGAACGTTGTTTACAGCGTCTCCATGGGCTTATAACGGCAAGATTTTTGCTCTTAGCGAAGATGGCGATACGTATGTGATTAAAGCGGGCTCTGAGTTTGAAGTGCTTGGGCGCAATTCACTTGGTGAGATGACGTTAGCGACGCCTGCTATTGCCAGGGGGAGTATTTTCTTGCGCACGGCATCGAAGTTGTACCGAATATCAGCAGATTAGATGGTGAATGATTGAACGGTGACGAAACCGAATGTAGGATTTATCGTTAAAGCAGTCTTTACGAATAAAAGGAGCGGTCTGATGATGAGAAGCCGTAAGTGTGTCTTGATAGCGATGTTACTACTTGTGCCTGTCGTGGGTGTTGCGCAATCCGGTAGCAATGCTTCAGACGAGGTTATGCGGACGCCTGATGGACAGCCAGACATATCTGGGATCTTTACGTTTCGGACGCTTACTCCACTCGAGCGACCGGCGGCACTTGCAGGACAAGATACGCTCGATGCCGAATCTGCGGCACAGTTTGAAGCATCAGAACGTATTCGCTTAAATCGCGATCTATTTGATCCCGAGAGTGGCGCGCCGAGTGCGGGGTATCAATCCAGGGCCGAGGGTGGTGTTCTTTCTTACAACGAATTTTGGTACGAACGCGGTATTGAATTGACATCCGATAAACGGACCTCGCTGATCATTGATCCTCCGGATGGACGGATACCCTTTACCGATAAGCACCGTGAAGAGCGTCGTGTTCGGAGACTTAACCTTCGAAATGGATTTGCCGATCATTACACGGACCGAAGTTTGGGCGACCGTTGCTTGATGGGATTCAATGCTGGACCACCCATGACAGCGGCGTCCTATAACAACAACGTGCATATCCTGCAGACGCCGGGGCAGGTTGTCATCATTAACGAGATGGTGCACAACGCACGCATTATTCCGATTGATGGGGGAGAGCATGGTTCGCTGCGGCAATGGTCAGGTGATTCACGGGCACATTGGGAAGGTGAAACGCTGGTTATCGAAACATTGAATTTTCGTACGGAAACCAGTTTGCGTGGGTCCACAAAAGACACGCATCTGATCGAGCGGTTCCGTCGACTCGATGCGGATACGGTGATGTATGAATTTACCGTTCAGGACCCAAATACATTGACGGCTCCGTGGACAGCGGCGATGCCACTTCGACGTACGGATGGCCCATTGTTTGAATATGCTTGCCATGAAGGAAATATTGGGATGGAAGGCATTATGGCTGGTGCTCGGCGCAAAAATCCTGAGAAAGTAGTTGTTGAGCAGTAGCTGGGCGTTCTGTTTCGAATTGTTTTTGTAGATAGTGAGATTAAACGTCTCGCGTCGGATGGTTTGGCGCGAGACGTTTTTTGTACCAACCCCACTTGTCAGATGTGGACGGTGACACCCTAAACGGGTAGGATTCTCTCGAAGGTTAGTAACTATGACGAGGGAGGTTGTCTCAATGACAAGCCGAAAAACAACAGGCTGGCTTACCGTAACGCTATTGATGGTCTCGCTTGCGATGGCGGGACAGGCGCAGGAATCTGGAGCGATGCGTACGCCAGACGGACACCCTGATATTTCAGGTACGTTTACGTTTCGAACCTTGACACCGATGCAGCGACCGCAGCAGTTTGCTGATCTTGAGACGCTTGACCAAGAGACGGCAGCTCAGTTTGAAGCGTCTGAGCGCATTCGTCAGAATCGAGACCTTTTTGATCCAGAAAGCGGCGCGCCGAGTGCCGGTTATCAGTCTCGAGCTGAGGGTGGAGTGCTTTCGTATAACGAATTTTGGTACGAGCGTGGGATCGAGCTAACCTCGGACAAGCGAACATCGCTAGTCGTTGACCCACCGAATGGTCGGATTCCGTATCGTGCCGAGTACCAAACTGCGGCGAGAATTCGCGGGTTGAATATGCGGAATGGATTTGCGGACCACTACACGGACCGCACACTGGCAGACCGTTGCATTATGGGCTTTAACGCAGGGCCGCCGATGGTTTCTAGTGCTTACAACAATAACGTCATGATTTTTCAGACGGCAGATTCCGTGGTTATTCTTAATGAAATGGTCCACAACACCAGAATTATTCCTATCGATGGGCGCGCGCATGGCGAGATCCCGCAATGGTCTGGGCATTCGAGGGGTCGGTGGGAAGGTGAGACACTGGTTGTTGAGACAAAGAACTTTTTGCGCGAGACAAGCCTCGGCGGATCATCGAAGGACACCTATCTGGTTGAGCGGTTTCGGCGGTTGGACGCCGATACCGTGATGTACGAGTTCACCGTTGAGGACGATAATAACTTTACGCGGCCATGGACGGCTACGATGCCGCTTCGGCGGACGGACGGACCATTATTTGAGTATGCCTGCCATGAAGGAAATATTGGAATGGAAGGCATTATGGCTGGAGCGAGACAGAAAAACACACAGGCCGTAACCGAATTACCAGATTAGCTTTGGGTTAAAGGACGAA
>CAYFJM010000050.1:0-10263 GCA_964343415.1 uncultured Vicinamibacteraceae bacterium
TTTTTTACCTGTGGAACTAACTCCAACACTTATCGGTTTCTTTGTGGGAATGCTAGTCGGTGCTACATCGACTGGCGGCGGTGCTCTTCTAACGCCAGCACTGGTGCTCATTGCCCGTGTACCACCGGCCATCGCAATCGGATCAGATGTCTTGATTGCGAGTGGTATGAAGCTATTTGGCGGCGGTTTCTACGCTATTCGGCGTGAAGTTCATTGGCCAACTGTTGGACTCCTTGCCATTGGTTCCATTCCCGGCGCAGTCATAGGGATTTCCGTACTGAACCGTGTTCCCGTGAAGCATATCGATTCATGGCTCACCCATGGTCTCGGAATCGTGCTGATTCTGGCGGGCAGTGCCCTGTTGCTGCGCATGCGCTTTGACGGAAAAATCCATCAGAAAACGGAACCCGCCCCGATAATCTCCATTGGCCTTGGGTTTATAACTGGATTACTGGTGAGCATGACAAGCGTTGGTAGTGGCTCGCTTTTATTGTGTGTGCTAACACTGTGGTATCCGCTCAATGCACGCACTATCGTCGGAACCGACCTTATTCATGCTCTCGCTTTGTCAGTTGCAGCCACCGTTGGTCACGCTGCGGCCGGCCGAGTGGATGTTGCACTTGCAGGAACTGTTCTTCTTGGAGCAGTACCAGGCGTCCTAACTGGAGCACGCATCGCTACGACCGTATCAGACTATATTTTGAGAACTGGTCTTGCCAGCGCACTCATCGTTATCGGTACCTATTTGGTACTATTCGGTATGTTGTAGAGGCTGAAACAGCCGAGGAAGGAAATTAGGATGGCGAACGTCTCACAACCAAAAGATAACTCCTTGAGTGAGCTATCAAGATTCTCAGATGATCTTGAAGGACGTTCAGCCGCAGATATTCTAGAGTGGGCTGCGTCCCACTTCGGTAAAGGACTAACGTTTGCAACCGGATTTGGCGCCGAAGGTTGTGTGCTTATTGATCTAATCGGAAAGCACAAAATCCCGATCGATATTTTCACACTTGATACCGGCTTACTTTTTCAAGAAACCTACGATCTATGGCATCGTTTAGAATCTCGGTACAACATCACGATTCGTGGAATCACCTCAGAACTCGATGTCGCTCAACAAGCAACAATGCACGGTGACCGGCTTTGGGAACGCGCCCCGGATACCTGTTGCGACATGCGAAAGGTCATTCCACTGAAAGCCACGTTAGCCAATGTCGAAGCCTGGGTAACCGCCATTCGCCGTGACCAAACCGCTGAACGCGCGCATGCGAGAGTCGTCGAATGGGACCATAAATTTAACATCGCTAAGATTAACCCGCTTGTTACATGGACGAAGAATGATGTCTGGCAGCATATTCTCTCTGACAAGGTGCCATACAATCCATTACATGATAATGGCTACCCAAGTATCGGCTGCTGGCCATGTACAAGTCAGGTCAAACCAGGCGAAGACGACCGGGCAGGTCGCTGGCGAGGCAATTCAAAGAACGAATGCGGCCTCCATAGTCCAGAGATCACAAACCAGCAGGAGTAACAAGCGATGGATCTTTTCCCCGCCTTCATCAAACTAGCCGACCGGCGTGTCGTGGTAGTTGGTGGCGGACCGGTAGCAGCATCAAAACTTGAAGCCTTACTCAATGCAGGAGCTGACATAACGGTCGTGGCACCAGAAATCGTGTCAGAAATCAGGAATTCCCGTGTGAAAATCCTTGAACGCGATTTTCGATTATCAGATTTAGACGGTGCTTGGTTGGTTGTCGCCGCCGCAACGCTTGATGTGAATCGTACTGTTTCGCAAGCGGCCGAATCTCGACATATCTTTGTTAATGCCGTCGATGATCCCCCAAATGCCAGTCTGTACCTTGGTGGTGTTGTCCGCCGCGCAGGCGTCACGTTCGCAATATCAACCGATGGTCGTGCGCCGGCCCTTGCCGGGTTGTTAAGGGAAGCACTCGACTCATTACTCCCCACTCGTGACCTCGAACAATGGATGGCTAAAGCAGCTCAATTACGTCGGCACTGGAAAAAAGATGCGGTCCCCATGCAAAACCGACGACCGGAACTCCTACAATCACTTATTCGCCTCTACAAAAAGCCGAACAGTAAACCAATTACGAATCAATTGAGGTGAAACGAATAATGAAGAAGCAACCATCAATGACTTTGGGGTTTGTGTCGCTCATTGGAGCAGGACCGGGAGACCCAGAATTACTGACCATCAAAGCTGCCAACCGACTTGTCGATGCGGACATTGTGCTCTATGACGGTCTTGTATCCGCCGAAGTTGTCAAAATAGCTCATTCTGCCCAACGTTTTTGCGTCAGCAAGCGTGCACGACGTCCCGCCGTTAACCAGGAAACCATCCAACGACTAATGATCAGGTCAGCACAACGAGGCAAACGCGTTGCGCGGCTCAAGTCTGGCGATCCATTCGTATTAGGACGTGGTGGAGAAGAAGCTCTCGCCCTTAAGACTTCCGGTATCCCATTTGAAGTAATTCCCGGAATAAGTGCAGCGATCTCGGCTCCAGGACTAGCTGGCATTCCCGTCACGCACCGCGGACTTTCCTCCGCGTTTACCGTCGTATCTGGACATACACCTGAAGTATTTGGACCGGTACTTGAATCATTGGAGTCAAGTTCAATGACCGTAGTGGTGTTGATGGGGTTGCACTATCGGAATCAAATTGCACAAACACTTCTTACGAATGGCTGGTCGCCGATGACCCCATGCTCGATCATTACTGCCGCATCAACACCACAAATGTCGCACTGGACAGGCAGCCTCGTAGACCTAGCGACACTCGATGAAAGCTTGAACAAATACGCTGACACGCCCGGAACGATCATTATCGGGGAGGTCGTCAAAATAAGCGATGTCATAGGAAACGATGTCATGCCAACTCACACAATCGATGCAATTGCCCGAGAACAAGAAGGCTAATTTATGACGTGGAAAGCAAAGCTGTCTGACAAAATCCCGGCAGAACTCGGTCAAGAGATCGACGCGTTTGAAAACCAAATTTCCCTGCGACGACAAGATAAGGTTGATGAAAAGGTCTTTGCTGAAACCCGCCTCAGACGGGGTGTTTATGGACAACGTTACGACAACGGTCAGCGTAATGACGGAACTGGCTCTAAAACACTGGATTACCCATCCAATAGACTCACAAAAGGCCCGGAAACAGTTTGGGATGCCCCGGGAATGATGCGAATTAAGATTCCTATGGGGCGCGTAAAACCAGACCAAATGGACGTACTCGCTGACCTGGCTGATGAGTACAGTGATGGAATCTGCCACATAACGACACGTCAGGATATCCAGCTACATTTTGTTCATATCGATGACACACCGGACCTGATGCGCCGTCTGGCGGCTGTCGGCATCACCACGCGTGAGGCGTGTGGTAATACTGTCCGAAACGTCACCGGTTGCCCCTTGGCGGGCGTCTGTCGTGACGAAACCTTCGATGTTACGCCGTACGCCGAAGCATGTATGTCGTTCTTGCTCGGACACCCTGACACGCAAGATTTCGGTCGAAAATTTAAAGTGTCGTTTTCAGGTTGCCAAGAACATGCGTGTGGTTTGGCATCAATGCATGATCTTGGACTGATCGCGGCAACACGCACACAAAATGGCACCCAACAACGTGGCTTCAAGACCTATGTCGGTGGCGGTTTGGGTGCCGTTCCTCATCAAGCAAAACTATTTGACGAATTTCTCCCCGTTGAAGAACTCTTGCCAATTGCCCAGGCAATCGCGAGAGTATTCGCCCGGCTTGGTGAAAAACGAAATCGCGCTCGGGCACGCATTAAGTTTCTTGTTGCTCAACTTGGGCTAGAAGAATTCAAACGGCTGGTTCTTGAAGAGCGCCAGCAATTAAAGGATGACCCGCGATGGACGGCACATCTCGACGAAGCCCTCCATCATAGAGAACATCCTTCGAAGAAAAGCGGTTCATCCGACGACAATGGTAGCAACAGCTATAAACATTGGCTGCGTACCAACGTGTACCAACAACGTCAGCCGGAGTACTCAGTTGTAACAATTGCACTTCCACTTGGAGATCTAACTTCACAGCAGATGCGAGAGCTTGCCGACACTGCACGCGCGTACGTTGACGATACCGTCCGACTAACCGTTGAGCAAAATATTGTTTTGCGTTGGGTTAGTGACGCGGATCTTCCTTCGCTTTACCAAGCACTATTTGCTATCGGACTCGCAGAACCCGGCGCGGGGACCATCGCTGACATTACAGCCTGCCCCGGCACGGACACCTGCAAACTTGGCATCGCATCGTCGCGTGGTCTTGCCGCCGAACTGCAGTCGCGCTTCTCCGAACAAGGAGACGCCCTAGATTCATCAGTAGAACAATTGCGTATAAAGACCAGCGGTTGTTTCAATTCATGTGGACAACACCACATCGCCGACCTTGGATTCTATGGCGTCAGCCGAAATATCGGAGGCTATGCGGTTCCGCATTTTCAAGTTGTCCTTGGTGGTAAATGGCGAGAAAACGGCGGTGCTTATGGCCTCGCTTCAATGGCCATCCCATCAAAACGAATACCCGACGCAGTCGACCGCATTACAAAACGTTTTGTCGCAGATCGGAAGGAACACGAGACCTTCCAGGACTATACACAGCGTGTGGGTAAGAGAGCCTTTAAGGAAATGCTAGACGACCTAGCTCCTGTGCCGGCACATGCCTTACAACCAGATTACTACTCAGATTGGGGTGACCCGCGTGAATTTACACTGGGTGACATGGGTGTTGGCGAATGTGCCGGTGAAGTCGTTTCTTTAACGGAATTCGATCTCGCGTCCGCTGAGGCTCAAATTTTCGAAGCTCAGTTGCAACTCGAGGAAGCCGAACCGGAGCAAGCAAATCGACTAGCCTACCAAGCCATGTTGCTTGCCGCGAAAGGATTGATTAAAACTGAATTTGTAGATATTTCAGATGACCCCGACAGCATCGTGAAAGAATTCCGAACTCGTTTCTTCGATACCGAGGTGTTTTTCGATAAGTATGCGCGTGGAAAATTCGCGATGTATTTGTTTCGTCGTCACGAATCAGGAAGTTCTGACACAGCAGAAGCAGCACATCAGCTTATCGAAGAAGCTCAATTGTTTCTTGAGGCTAGTCACGCATGTCAAGCACGATTGGCATCTCAACCGGTTGTGCCACTTCAACCAAGCCCAGCACCCAAACCCAAAGCAGAATAAATGGAACCGCTAAATTCACTCGAACGGTATAAACTCACAATTTTTGCAGATCCAATTTCAGCAGTCTCTGCAAAAGCAATTATTCCTGTATTTCATAAATGGATTCGTGAGCAGTCAATCGACGAATTACTTATTGACGTTGCAGATTACACTCATCTTCCAACTGGGCCGAACGCCCTTCTCGTAGGACATGAAGCTAACCTTGCAATCGAACGGAATGTGGATTGCGTTGGGTTCTGCTACATAAGAAAACGAAACGCCCCAGAAACACTAGTTCAAAATTTGGTCAGTGGGGCAAGAAAGTTATTGCTGGCGGCTCAGATACTGGAATCCGACGCAGATGCCATGGTAGCCGGCAACTTTACGTTTCAAACCGACAAGCTTGTTTTCAGTTCCAATGATCGTTTGCTCGCTCCGAATACACCAGAAATAGTCGAAGTCCTCGAAAAAACACTTCAGACCTTTGGGGAACAACTTCACGGAACGCAACAATTTTCAATTACCTCTCAGGCCAAAGGAGGGCAACGCAACTTTGCTATCACATCGCAGACTGACGTAGACCTCAAGGGCCTCCTAAAAAATCTCTCCTCCTAGAGAATTAGATCGTCAAGTTGGAAAATTTGACGATTTCAGTTGAGCTGATGATAGAAATATCAATTAGCTTAAATTTATTTATTTAAACAACTAATACGCCTTGAATTAAGAGAAACCCTCGATAAAACCAAAACACCCTGCAACATTAGAATATCTAATACCTCAAACTCTTGCCATTAGCTTAACTTGTATGTAGAGTTTCCCTCCCCATGAATTTCGAGGCATTACGAATATTTTGCGACGTAGTCAGGTTTCAGAGTTTCTCTCGCGGTGCCGCAGAAAATTCGATAAGTCAATCTGCCGCCAGCCAGGCTGTACGCCAGCTAGAAAAGCGCCTCCAAGTTCAACTTATCGATCGTTCGAAACGACCTTGGCTCTTGACAGAGGAGGGCAAGACTTTTTTTAAAGGCTGCCAAGAAATTGTGGAACGCTATTACGAACTAGAAGAATCTGTTCAACGTCACCAAGAACCGTCCGGCTACACAGTCAGACTTGCGTCTATTTACTCAATCCGACTACCAGACCTCAGCCGCTACGTCGAAGAATTTCAAACAACCGTGCCAGGTGCAACAGTGCAACTTGAATACATGCATCCAGATGAAATTTATACACGCATTCAAAACGACCAGTCAGACCTTGGGCTAATTGCGTTTGCCTCGCCAGGAAGAGACCTAACAGCCGTTCCATGGCAGCGACAAACCATGGTAGTGGCCTGCCTCCCATCACACAAATTTTCGCGTAGAGCCACAGCGGTTGGCCCTTGGGAACTTAGCGGTGAATCAATCGTTACATTTGATCGACAGCTACCGGTACGCCGCGAACTAGACAGATATCTTCGTCGTCATAGAGCGAGTGTTAACATCGTTGCCGAATTCGACAACATAGAAAATATCAAAGAGGCCGTGGAAGATGGTGCCGGGATAGCAATCGTACCTGAGCAAACGGTTCGCCGAGAGGTAAAGCGGCGTAGCCTCGTTTCGATTGCCCTGGATACGCTTGACGGTGAGGCGCCTTTTGTAAGGCCTCTCAGTATCATCCATAGGCGGAAACGCCGTCTCAATCCAGCGGTCAGTGCGTTCATCAATTTGTTGAACCGGTTAGACACGGAGCCGTCGACATCTGTTAACGAGGAAAGTCCGTCTGATAATCAAGGTCTTGTAAAGGGCGAATCCGCACTACCACCGGCCTGAATTATTGATAGTCCAAAAAGAAACACGAAATATGAAGAGCGACAATAACAACACAACCGGACTTTACGATTCACGATTCGAACATGACTCGTGCGGCGTGGGCTTTATCGTAAATATTAAAGGCACGAAATCTCACAAACTCGTCCGACAAGCATTTGAAATTGGGATCAATCTGCTTCATCGCGGCGCCTGTGGCTGCGAAAAAAATACCGGTGATGGCGCAGGCATCCTTCTGCAACTGCCTCACAAGTTTCTTGCGAAGAAAACCGAAGCTCTTGGATTCGAACTTCCCGCTCCTGGCTCGTACGGTGTTGGCATGGTCTTTCTTCCGCACGACGAAACTCATCAGCAACAAATAGAAGACATCTTCTCTAAAGTAATTAAGGAGGAAGGCCAAACCCTTTTAGGCTGGCGCGATGTACCGACCGATGATACTCACCTCGGAGTAACCGCAAGAAGTGGTGAACCGATCATCCGGCAAATCTTCATAAGCCACGAAAACAGTGGGGTAGCACAGAACGACACTCATCTCCACTTCGAGAGAAAACTGTACGTCATCAGAAAACGTGTTTCGCGTGCTGTTGGCGCACTCAATAACATCGCTCCCGACATGTTCTATGTTGCAAGCCTGTCGTCGAACACCATCGTGTACAAGGGCATGCTGATCGCTGACCAAATTGAACGCATGTTTCCTGACCTTCATGACCCAGATGTTGAATCGGCACTTGCGCTTGTCCATTCCCGATTCAGTACCAATACGTTTCCATCATGGCCACTGGCGCATCCTTACCGCTATATCGCGCACAACGGTGAAATCAACACGCTGCGTGGAAATATCAATTGGATGCGTGCTCGAGAATCGCTGTGTAAGAGCAAATTGTTCGGTAAAGATTTACAGAAACTGTTCCCACTGATCCGGGAAGGGCAAAGCGACACCGCCACGTTTGACAACGTGCTGGAATTCCTCGTCCTGAGCGGGCGACCGCTTGCGCATGCGATCTTAATGATGATTCCTGAGCCATGGAGTAACCATGAATCAATGAGTCCAGCCCGTCGGGCCTTTTACGAGTACCACGCCTCACTCATGGAACCATGGGATGGGCCAGCATCAATCGCCTTCACCGACGGCCGCGTTATTGGTGCGGTTCTCGATCGCAACGGGCTCCGGCCATCCCGGTATTACGTGACCAAAGACGACATGGTCGTCATGGCATCTGAAGTTGGCGTCCTCGATATTCCTCCAGAAAATGTGTTGATCAAAGAACGACTGCACCCCGGCCGAATCTTCCTCGTAGATACACAGCAAGGCCGAATCATTGACGACGATGAAATCAAGGGAGAACTTGCTCGGGAACACCCCTACGGAGAGTGGATCGCACAAAAACTGATACACCTTGATGACCTACCGGCGACACCGGTTTTGGAACAGCCAGACCAAGAAACGGTTCTAACTCGGCAACGTGCATTCGGCTACACAGAAGAAGACCTTCGAATTTTGATTACTCCGATGGCTCAAAACGGAACCGAGCCAATCGGATCGATGGGTACCGATACCGCTCTTGCTGTGCTTTCAGACCGCCCCCGGCTACTTTACGACTATTTCAAACAACTTTTTGCACAAGTCACAAATCCACCACTGGATGCCATCCGTGAAGAACTTGTAACCGACATGGGCTCAACGCTTGGTGCGGAAGGAAATGTGTTGGCCCCCGACGCCGAGTCATGCCATCACATCAAAGTCGACTACCCGGTTATAACCAATGCTGAACTCGCGACGCTACGCGACCTCGACAACCCCGCCTTTCAATCATGTACATTGCCCATGCTTTTTGATCCAAGTTCCGGCGCCAAGGGTCTTGAGCAGGCAATGACCAACCTCTGTGCTGCGGCCAGTGCCGCTGTCGACGGCGGTGCAACACTATTAGTAATATCTGATCGTGGTATCAGCAAACAGCATGCGCCGATACCAGCTCTTCTTGCCACCGCAGGCGTTCACCATCATTTGGTACGTGAAGGCTCACGCACTCGTTGCGCGCTAATTGTTGAAACTGGTGAAGCACGTGAGTGCCACCACATGGCTTTACTTGTGGGGTATGGTGCCGCCGTTATTAATCCGTATGTTGCATTTGAAACGATCAGGCAACTCTTACTAGACGGAGAGCTTCGAGACCTCACTGAAGAACAAGCGATCCAACAGTACGTTTTGGCATGCACAAAAGGGGTCCTAAAAGTGATGTCTAAAATGGGCATCTCCACACTTCAAAGTTATCGCGGAGCACAAATCTTCGAAGCAGTCGGACTTGAAAAATCTTTTATTGAACGATATTTCACATGGACAGCCTCCCGAATTGGAGGCATCGGGATCACAACCATTGCAGAAGAAATCGCACGACGTCACGCTATTGCGTTTCCTGCGCGCGGTCGTCCAGATGAGGAACTTGACTCTGGTGGCGAATACCAATGGCGACGAGATGGTGAATATCATCTCTTCAACCCCGAAACGGTCTTTAAACTTCAGCACGCAAGCCGAAGCGGACAGTACGAAATCTATCGTGAGTATGCCGAACTGGTAAATGACCAAAGCCAAAAACGCGCCACGCTGCGCGGATTGCTCCAATTCAACGGAACGGCGAATCCAATTCCGATTGAGGAAGTGGAGCCCGTTGAAAATATCTACAAACGATTCTCGACTGGAGCGATGTCGTACGGATCAATCAGTGCTGAAGCTCACGAAACGCTTGCGATTGCCATGAACCGGATCGGTGGAAAATCCAATACTGGCGAAGGCGGGGAAAACCCCAAGCGCTTTATAGCAGATCAAAATGGAGACTTGCGACGAAGCGCTATTAAACAGGTTGCCTCCGGTCGGTTCGGCGTGACAAGTGAATATTTAATCAATGCCGATGATTTGCAGATCAAAATGGCTCAAGGTGCTAAACCAGGAGAAGGAGGACAACTTCCTGGTTTTAAAGTCTACCCATGGATTGCTGAAGTTCGTCACTCGACACCTGGAGTCGGTCTTATTTCTCCTCCGCCGCACCACGACATCTACTCAATCGAAGACCTTGCACAACTTATTCATGATTTAAAGAACTCAAATCCTGATGCCAGAGTGCATGTCAAACTCGTTGCTGAAGTCGGTGTTGGAACCGTAGCGGCTGGTGTTGCAAAGGCTCACTCTGATGTTGTCTTAATATCTGGGCATGACGGCGGCACGGGCGCCTCTCCACTGAGCTCGATCAAGCACGCCGGTGGC
>CAYFJM010000051.1:0-10127 GCA_964343415.1 uncultured Vicinamibacteraceae bacterium
ACAGTCGAAGGTGAGCAAGCGCCCCGGCTGAAGCCCTTACCGCCGCAGCACTGACCGGCGCCGCCCGCCGCGTCTGTGTAACTAACCCCGCAGCACCTACGGCTTCGGCCACGCGAGCTATTGCTCCAAAGTTATGCGGATCTTCGATTCCATCTAATACAACGATGAGCGGCAGATCGGAACTCCGAACTAAATCACTAATCGTTGACATAACTTGCGGAACAAGAGACGCCACCACGCCCTGGTGGCGCTCCCCACCAACCACCCGTTCAAATTCCCTTTGTTCAAGTTGTGCGATTGGTATTCGACGCAACTCCGCCAGTCGAACAATCTTAGCTAAACCAGCATAACGTCTATTACAAATAGTTAGTGCCTTCACTCGACCCGCATAAAGAGCTTCCGTGACAGCGTTGACTCCATAAATTTTCATCGTTGAATCACAGTTGCCACCGCATGAACAGCTATTGCTTCACCGCGTCCGACTGAATCCATACCCTCAGCAGTTTTTCCTTTAATAGAAATCAAACTAGAGGAAACTCCAAGCGATCTAGAGAGCCGTTTTTTCATTTGTTGAACATGAGGACCGATGCGAGGCTGTTCGGCAATTACAACAACGTCGATGTTTCCTACGAAAAATCCGAGATCCGAAACAATAGCTACCGCTTTGGACAAGAGGTCGATACTAGACACGTCTTTCCACTGAGGATCAGTATCTGGAAAATGTTGCCCGATGTCGCCCGCTGCAACCGCTCCAAGCACGGCATCTGTAATCGCATGACACACTGCATCAGCATCAGAATGGCCATCAAGACCGCACCTATAAGGAATATCAACACCCCCAAGCACTAGCCGTCGACCATGTGCCATCCGATGAGAGTCATATCCAAACCCAATTCGTGTACGCGGCCCGTCATCAAAAACATGATTACTAATTCTGGCACGAGCACGTTTAAGGTCATCTGACGTTGTGACTTTAAGATTCTCCATATCGCCTTCAATAAGACGGACAGCATGCCCGCTCTTTTCTACCAACCCCGCTTCATCTGTCGCTGTAGCACCATTCCGACCTAATTCAACCGCATCTCGCAAAACATTAAGCGCAAACCCTTGGGGCGTTTGAGCAAGATAAATCCGATCGCGCGGCAAAGTCGCTTCGATAAATCGAGAACCGTCGGTGTCATCAACAGCAACCTCCTTTACTGTATCAATCACTCGGATGGCGGGAACGACAGCACCGGCTTCGATTGTTGCATCAATAACATGCTCAATCAGGGAAACTGTGCAAAAGGGTCTCGCAGCGTCGTGAACAAGTACAACATCAGTGTCTTTCCGAACATTATCGACTCCTAATGCGACAGAATCTTGACGACGAGAACCACCGCTCACAAAACGCAATGGTGTATCGCACTGAATACCCATTGTCGACTCTATCTCATTAAATGCTTCTGGTATCACAATTACTATTTCATCAACTCTTCTACACTCCTCAAATGGCTTGACAGCCATCGTAAGGAGCGTCTTACCGCCAAGGTCCTGTAGTTGTTTTGGTACGTCACCACCAACTCGTGTACCTTGACCACCCGCTGCGATTACTGCACTCACTCGCATAATTAATTCAACTTCCAGCACTATCTAAAAATGACAGTACCCAATAACAACCCACCAATTAACCAGGCACCTTTACGACTGAGTCGGATGTTCGACTAGTAACAGGATCATACGAACAAACAGTATCTTTGATAGTTTCGTGCACAAGCACAGACACGTTACGGGCATCGCGCCGATCCAGGCCAATTGTCTGTAATGGCTGATGAACGACCAGTTCGACGCTTCCTGGACAAGTCATCAGCCGGCCTTTTTGCATCACCCGTCGACTGCCAATAACAGCAATCGGGACAATCGGAAGTTTAGCGTCTATAGCCAGTGAAAAAATTCCAGGCTTAAATCGAAGCACTTCTCCATCAATACTCCGTGTCCCTTCCGGGAACAAAATAAGTGAATGACCTCGCTTCATAAGACTGGCGACACTCGCTAATGTCGAACGACCAACCCGCGCACGATCAATCAATAAATGACCAGTGTACCGGAGGTGCCATCCGAGCACAGGAAAGGCTCCTAACGACGCCTTCGCTAGAATGCGTAGTTGAAATGGAATCGACGTAATCAGTACCGGAAAGTCATAAATGCTTTGGTGGTTTGATACAAATACATAGGATTTCTTTGGATCAAGCTGGTCCAAACCCTTTACTCGAACACGGACACCAGTCGTCGCCAAAATCAGCCACGACCATCCTCGGGCGCATTTATGAGCAAAATTTCCCTGTCGATCTAGAAACATCGATAGTAGGGACACAAAACCAAGAACAACCGTGTAAACCGTTATCGTGGGGATCAACCAAAAAACCGTACGCCACCAATGAAAAGGGGGGACCGTCACTCGAACAATGCCTCCAACGCCTGATCCACGTGAGCAACACCAATGACCTCACAATTCTGATGTTTTTCCTGATTATTTACCTCCGGTACCACGCAGCGCTCAAAGCCAAGTTGTACAGCTTCCTTTATACGAAGGCCTGCATGTGGTGTCCCCCTAATCTCACCGCCGAGTCCTACTTCGCCAAAAACCGCCGTGCCTGGCCGAACACCAGAATCACGAAAACTCGAAACCACCGCAGCCATAACTGCAAGATCCGCTGCTGGTTCATGAATCGCCAGTCCGCCAGCAGCATTTACGAACACATCTTCTCCCGTAAGATTTAGTCCGGCACGTTTTTCGAGAACAGCAAGAAGTAAAGACAGCCGCTGTTGGTCAATTCCACTCGTCATTCGCCTTGAAGTCCCATAAACTCCACTAGTTACCAAAGCCTGTATTTCAACCAGGATAGGACGTGACCCCTCAATCGAGGAAAGAACTACCGAACCCGTCACGTTCGTAGTTCGGTCTGACAAGAAAAGCCGGGAAGGGTTTGTCACCTGGTTTAATCCCGAACCAGTCATTTCAAACACACCGAGCTCACTAACCGCACCAAATCTGTTCTTGATTGCACGTACGACGCGATGGGAATGATGGCGTTCGCCTTCAAAATAAAGAACCGTGTCGACGACATGCTCCAAAACTTTTGGCCCAGCCAAACCACCATCCTTCGTTACGTGTCCGACAAGAAAAATCGGAATGTTCTTTCGTTTCGCCAAAAAAAGAAGATGGGTTGCTGCTTCACGAACTTGGCCAATACTGCCAGGAGCTGCCTGCAACTGTGACGAAAACACCGTCTGAATTGAATCGACGATAAGCAGGGATGGATTAAGTCGATTTACTTGTTCAATAATTCTTTCAACGCAAGTTTCGGCATACAAATATAGCGCTGGATCAACGATGCCAAGTCGCTGTCCTCTGTCCTTCACCTGGTACTCGGACTCCTCGCCAGATGCGTAAAGAACCGGTCCGATTTCAGATGCTATCTTCCCCGCCGCTTGCAACAATAGAGTCGATTTCCCAATGCCGGGTTCGCCACCTATCAACACTACCGAACCCGGTACAATCCCACCTCCGAGCACTCGGTCAAATTCGTCAATTCCGCTAGTGAGGCGCGTCGTCGTAACCGTATCCACTTCGGAATACAAACTGGCCTCGTCTGAACCGCTTGTAAATCCATAACGATCAATTTCAGACGTCTGTTTCGAGGATTGCATTTGCTCTTCCACGAGGGAATTCCAAGCACCACAATCTGTGCACCTTCCAACCCATTTGGGAAAATGCGAACCACACGATTGACAAATGAACATCGAGCGTGACGCTCTTATTTTCGGCATCACAAATTCTATTCGTTCATAGTTTTCCGGTTATACGTACGTTCAATCCGTGAGCCTATTCGACAAAGAATTTCATGCGGTACCGTGCCAACAGACGCTGCAATTTCACGCACATCAATACACTCACCTCCCTGCTCACCAAGGACTACAACCTCATCGCCTGGCTGAGCCGTGTTTTCTGTCACATCAATCGTCGTCGAATCCATTGATACCGTTACTATGGGCGCACGCCGCCCTCGAATCAATACCGAACCTCTGCCCCCGAGCCTAAGATCCATACCATCCGCATAACCGGCAGGAATCACAGCGATTCTCATCGGCCGGTTTGCACGAAATCGAGCACCGTATCCAGAAGATTCGCCACGCCTAATCCCTTTCACAGCAACCACCCGGGTATGCAAAGACATCACAGGCCGAAGTTCTGTCCCCAGGGGGGTCTCCAATGGTGGAGGTAATACGCCATAAAGTAGCAGGCCTGGACGAACTGCGTCGTACCACACGGAACGATCTCGAATCAGTGCAGCACTATTGGCGGCATGCCACCACACACCTTCAATATTGAGACCAGGCGCATCGGAACGAATTCGTTCAAACCGTTCCTGCTGTATCGCAAATAACGGCTCGTTCTCTTGTTCGGCCGTTGCAAAATGTGTATACACAGATTCAAGGACAATATGACTTGATGAAGTCACCTTCGGCAGCGTCTCCGATAGATTGTCAAATCGAAATCCAAATCGGTTCATCCCCGTATCTATTTTGAGATGCACACCAACCCGAAGTCCCCTTAAAGTCGCAGCCCGATCAAGTGCTTCTGCCGCAGAGGGTGAAGATACGGTAGGCGTTAAACGGTAATCAAAAATACCTTCCAGATCACTTACACTAAGTGCTCCAAACACAAGAATAGGAACGGCAACACCAGCTTGTCGCAACTCCACACCTTCTTCAATATCAGCACACGCAAGAATGAGTGAAGTTTCCGACCCGCTAGCAGCAGCTCGTTCAAGTGCGAGCGCAATCGGCACAGAACCGTGCCCATAAGCATTCGCTTTAACAACCGCAATTATACGAGGTGTGGCAGCTTGCTGGTGGCCCGCCAAATGGCGGCCAATTGCAATAAAGTTGGTCTTCAAGTCGTCAAGATCGACGACTGCATGAGTGGGTCGAACCACCGGTCTCCAGACGTTCCGCTATTGGTAATCCTTCGGCGCCAAACTCTCAAAACGAGTCTGCTGCTTCAAGAAAGCTAGTTTAACTACCCCAGTAGGACCATTACGCTGTTTGCCCACAATAATTTCCGCTGTATTCTGATTTTCTGGCGTTTCGTCATACACATCTTCTCGGAAAATAAACATAACAACATCAGCATCCTGCTCCAACGCCCCCGATTCACGAAGATCTGACAATTGCGGCCGATGGTCAGAGCGTGATTCAGGTGCTCGACTCAATTGCGACAATGCTATTACGGGAACGTCTATCTCTTTCGCTAAATTCTTCAGTGCCCGAGAAATACTCGCTAATTCTTGAGTTCGATTGTCAAATCGACCACGCCCTTGCATAAGTTGAAGATAATCAATAATGACGAGATCAAGTCCGCGCTCTGATTTTAATCGACGAGATTTAGCGCGCATCTCGAGAACCCCAAGTCCAGGAGAATCATCGATAAACACATTAGCTTCTGACAACTTTCCCATCGCCTCAGATAAATTGCTGTAATCGGCATCAGTCAGCATTCCCGTGCGAAAGCGTGTGTTATCGATTTGAGCCTCACTAGTCAACATTCGTTGAAACAACTGTTCTTTTGACATCTCAAGACTAAACACTCCAACATTTCTGTGAGTCTTTGTTCCAACGTGATGTGCAATATTTAATGCAAATGCCGTCTTCCCCATAGACGGTCTCCCGGCAATGATCACCAGATCTTGCGGCTGCAAACCAGATGTCATTTCATCAATATCTACAAATCCTGTTGGTACACCGGTGACAACACCCTTGTGTTCTTGGAGTTTCTCAATTCTCGTAAACCCATCCTGTACCAACTCACTCAACGGCACAAATCCGGTATGAATCTTGTCTTCTGCTATCGAAAATATTTCGTGCTCAGCACGGTCGAGAACCGCGTCGGCATCATCTTCTGCTGAATAGGCTGATGCTACGATTTTGTTAGCTGAATAAATAAGATTTCGAAGCGTCGCCTTCTCTTTGACGATACGTGCATAATGCTCAACATTTGTCGAGCGGGGCACTCCGTCGGCAAGCGACGAAATGTAGGCAGGACCTCCAACGCCATCAAGGTCGCCGGACCGGACGAGTTCATCTTTGAGAGTGACGAAGTCGATAGCCTGTTGTCGCTCATTAAGATCAACCATCTTGTTGAAAACACGGCGATGAGCGTCCCGAAAGAAATCGTCGGCGTCGACCAACTCGGCCGCAACATTGAAGGCATCGTTGTGGATGAGGATCGCCCCCAGCACACACCGCTCCGCTTCAAGGTTGTGCGGAAGCGGTTTTTCAGAAGGAACAGTGACTTGCTGAACCATATCGCGACTGGCACCCCTTCTTATGACTAAACCCCTCTCAAGGGTTGACGCGACCTACTCTACTCTGACGACGTTGAGACTTCCTCAACAGTTTCAGTATCAGCAACGCTAACAGCTTCATTAACTACCTTTACGGTAATCTCAGCTGTGACATCTCGGTGCAACCTTACCGCAAGCTGAAATTCACCAAGTTCTTTAAGTGGTTCATTGAGTTGGATCTTGCGTTTGTCAACGGCGATCTTCTGTTGCTCATAGAACTCTGCGATGTCTGCTGTCGTTACCGACCCATAAAGTGTGTTTGTTTCGCCCACTCTCCGCGCTATAACACAATCGACTGACTGCAAACGCTTTGCGTGCTCCTCTGCTCCCTTGCGTTCTTCGGCCTCACGTAACTCTACCGCCTCACGCTCACGCTCGACTTGCCGCTTATTTACATCAGTCACAGGCAAAGCCATTTGCTGTGGCAACAAGTAATTACGAGCGTACCCTCTTTTGACATCAACAATCTCACCACGTCGGCCTAGATTGTCAATTGTTTCTCGTAGGATGACTTCCATAGCAACCTCGTTCTATCAACTTAATCAGTCACGTAAGGGATTAACGCCAGTTGCCGCGCACGTTTTACAGCCGTTGTTAACTTACGTTGGTGTTTTGCACACGTCCCTGACAATCGTCGAGGTTGAATCTTACCCCGCTCAGGGATCGCCATCATTAAGACGCGTACGTCTTTGTAATCGATGTAATCAATCTTATCGACACAGAATCGACATACTTTTCGGCGACGCATGCCGCCACCGGCGCCCGCAGTGCCTCCGCGTCTCGCGCCTTCTCTGTTCGCGCCACCTCGTTCAGCTCTATCCTGCGTTGGTCGCCTTCCAGGGCTCATTCCTGCACCTCCGTTGTTGCCGCCGGTGGTTCTACACTTGAAACAGGTGATGAAACGTCACCTGTCTCTTCTGTTGGCTGAACTGCCACAGCGCCGCTGGTATTGCCAACATTCTTAATTGTCGGATTCTTCGCTTCTCGCCTCTCTTTGGCACGCGCTGCCTTACGCAAATCCTCATCGACCCGAACGATCGAATGCCTCAACAACTCATCCATCACGCGAAGCCTTCGGTCTAATTCGGAAAGTACCGCCCCAGGGGCATTCACCAGTTCAAGAACGTAAGTACCCTCGCGGTGACGATTAATTTCGTACGCCAGACGACGTCGCCCCCAGTTATCAGTTTTTTCGATGTTACCACCGAGTTGCTGCACAATATCTTCGATACGAACATGCAGCTCTGTAACACCATCCTCTGTAACTACCGGACTAACAACGTAAAGCAATTCGTATTGTCGTAAATCGCTCATCAGTCTCCTTTCGGACTCGACGGCCGCCCAACTTAAAGGAGCGACAAGGAGTCATAGCTATCAGCTATGCAGACGAATCTGGGGGGTCTTCCCCATTAAACTGCTCCATCATCGTATCAGTACCGTGCTTGAGGAACACGTCAATGGCCAAAGCCGCTCTCTCAATTTCACAATCTATCTCTTGACGTTCTTCCGGCTCAAATCGATTCAGCACGTAAGTAGCAAGGTCCACTCGGCCATCTCCCCTCCCTACCCCGAGACGCAACCGATCAAATCTATTGGTACCTAAAACTTCGATAATCGAACCAAATCCGTTATGCCCTCCATCGGACCCGTGCCTCCTTATGCGCAACTTTCCGAGTGGAAGATTGACATCATCCGCAACAACCAATAACTCCTCCTGATCAACTCGGTAGTAGTGACATAGATCACGCACAGCAATTCCGCTCAAGTTCATATAGGTTGTCGGCTTTGCCAGCATGACCCTTGCTCCCAAGCCTCGCTCTTTCGCCATCAGGGCATCAACCGCGCAAGACTCAAATACTAGTCCGCGGTGCTTCGCCACAAGATCAACAACATCAAACCCGACGTTGTGTCTTGTTCCGCAATACCTTTCCCCCGGATTGCCGAGTCCGACAATTAACTTCACGCCGCCTCCGCAAGAAGTACGTGCCTAGAAGCTACTTGTCCCCATCACTAGCTGCGGCTTCATCTGTCTTCTTTTCGGCTTCCGTTTCGCCGCCAGCCTCTGACTCAGCGACTGCTTCAGCTGAAACTTCTTCTTCCTCTGGTTCCTCTTCAACCTTTGGCGGCGTCACATGAACCAATAGAGTGTCAAGTTCGCTAATCGGCTTCCAAACGACACCCTCAACAACATCTCGAACACGAACACCATCGCCAATAGCAAGCTCGCTCACGTCAACTTCCACGTGCTCGGGAATCTCAGCCGGCATACATTCGACTTGAATTTCACGAGTAACAAAATCCAACAGGCCACCCTCCTGCTTGACACCTATCGCATCACCGGTCAACGTCACCGGCACGGTTACCGTAATCACTTTGTCCATTGCTAGCCGATAAAAATCAACATGAAGTAACTCACTTGAAATCGGATCCAATTGAAAATCTTTGACTAGCACTTGACTGGAATCACCACCCTCTAACTCAAGATCAATCAATGTATTAACCCCAGAATCAGAATGAAGGATTCGAAGTAGTATTTTTGGATCAACTGACACCGGTACGGCTTCTTTTGCCACCCCTCCGTAAACTACAGCTGGAATCTGACCAGACACCCTTAACCGACGCGCCTCATTCTTCTTACGTGTTTCTCTCTTAGTCGCTAACAGTGAAGCTTGCATACGTCTCGCCCTCTAACCCCTTAATATTAATAACTCATCAAACAAATAAAGACGAGACTGAAGTCTCTTGATGAATACTTTGAATCGCTTTGCCAAGAAGATTAGCCACGGATAGCACCTGCACCTTTCCTGAACCAGCAAAGTCGTCACGTAATGGAATCGTATTAGTTACGATGAGTTTCTCTAAAACAGAGTCCTCGATGCGCTGAAAAGCAGGTCCAGATAAGACGCCATGAACCGCACAGGCCATAACGCTTGCAGCGCCGCTATCTTTGAGTGCCCGAGATGCCTGCTGAAGAGTACCAGCGGTATCAACAATATCGTCCTGTAGAATACAGACCCGATCCTTCACCTGTCCGACCACATGCATTACCTCAGCATGGCCACCGTCGGAACGTCGTTTATCAATTATCGCAAGATCAGCATTAAGTCGCTTTGCGTAGGCACGAGCACGCTCTACACCCCCTGCATCAGGTGACACAATAGTGACATCTTGGGTGAGTTCCGCACGAGATAAATAGTCAATAAAGACGGGCGCTGCAAAAAGATGGTCCACTGGAATATCAAAAAACCCTTGAATCTGGGCCTTATGAAGATCCATTGTCAGTACCCGATTCGTTCCAGCCGCCCCAAGTAGGTTTGCAACCAATTTTGCAGATATAGGCACTCTTGGCTTATCTTTTCGATCCTGACGAGCGTAGCCATAGTACGGCAAGACCGCTGTAATCCTGGCCGCAGATGACCGCCTAAATGCATCGATCATCACGCACAACTCAACCAAATGCGCGTCCACTGGAGTGCATGTTGGTTGTACAACAAACACATCAGTGCCACGAATGTTCTCATCAATTTGAAAAGAAACTTCGGTATCTGAAAACCGCCGAAGCGCAGCACGCCCCATCGAGACACCAAGGCCATCAGCGATCTCACGCGCGAGGTCAGGATGCGCGCTACCAGAAAAGATCTTTAAGTCTCCGTTGTGCGTTGGCACGAGTCTTTCTTCCTTCACAAATGGCTGGGGCGGAAGGATTCGAACCTTCGAATACGGGAACCAAAATCCCGCGCC
>CAYFJM010000052.1:0-10109 GCA_964343415.1 uncultured Vicinamibacteraceae bacterium
GCGATTCGAGATCTCGTAACCGATGTGTCGTGGAATTATGAGGTCAAGAAACAAATCAAGCCATTTAAACCTAGGTCACCTGATGCGGATGATGGCACTTGGAGAATGGCTCAGGCTGATGCGGAGCGAGTGCAGGAATTTCGCAAATGTATTGAATGTTTTTTGTGTCAAGACGTCTGTCATGTCTTGCGCGACCATCGTTTGCATCACGAGTTTGTTGGTCCTCGATTCTTTGTACATACAGCTCAACTGGAGATGAACCCGTTAGATATCGAAGATAGGACTCAGGATCTTGCGTATGACAATGGTGTTGGCTACTGCAACATTACGAAATGCTGTACCAAGGTCTGCCCTGAAGAAATCACGATTACCGACAACGCAATCATTCCACTGAAAGAACGTGTGGTCGACGAGCTGTACGATCCCGTAAGTCGTTTTTTGAGAATGTTTAAGGGGTAGTCTGGTTTCGTAAGATTAAGACGTCGTCTTTTGTTTTGCTTTCAGGTTACGCGTTTGTGACCGTCGATTTTTTGTCTTGGTGAATTGAGCCTACAAAGCAGCAGGTGACATTGACAACAAGCGCGATAACACCGGCATGGATGTTCCAAGGTTCTGGATTAGCTGTCATAAGTAATCCAGCGTAGGTTGCACATCCAGCGATCACTCCAGTAAAAGCTGCTGATGTTGTTAGGTGTGGCCAGGTCACTCCCAGTACAAAAAGCGGGGCGACTTGGGCAAGTATTTCCATTTTGATTTCGGTTAATCCCCAGAGAGTGACACGTGGTGAGAGGGCGATTCCGACTAAAACACAAACGATCGCCCACGAGAGTCTCTTGCCGATACGAGTTAGTCGTTCTTGCGATGCGCCGCGGAGGAGCGTGGGACCAATGATATCTTTTGCCAGAATCGATGACAGGCTGAGGAGTACCGAATCGGCTGTTGACATTACAGCAGCGACGATTGCTGTGATGACTAACACTGACAAACCGAAGAGAAGTGTCGACTGATTTGCCCAAATCGTTAGCAATGCTGGCATCACTTGATCGGGGTCTCCACCCTCAGACAGTTCGCCGATAGCCAGGATGCCCACGAGAAACATGATGCCAGTCGTCACGAGGGGCAGAAAGACCATAACGCTAAACGCTCGCTTGAGAGCGTGGGTGTTGCGTGCGGCGTAAATGCGCTGAATTGCGTGAGGATAGACCGCGCCAGAAAACCCGATAAGAATGATCGTGCTAAACCAATTTCTGGATATTTCCCATGTCGGAACCGCAACTTTTTCTGGAGAAGTTAGTGCGATTTTGTTTGTTAGGTCGGCGAGGTGATCTGGAGTTGGTATCACGGTAATCAGTAGTCCTGTTAGTCCAACAAGAAGCATGATGCCCTGCACACAATCGGTCCAGGCGACTGCACGCATTCCCCCGACGGTTTCATAAATGATGACGACGAATGTGAGCAGCAAAACTCCTACCCAATAGGGAATAGCGCCGTTCGAGAGACCTTCCGTAACGTGTCCCATAGCCATTAGTTGAGCAAGCAAATAATTAGATATAGCGGCAACCAGCAAAACATTAGCGAGTAGCGTAAGCAACGGAGAGTTGAACCGGTAGTTGATCCAATCGCCTGGTGTGACAAAATGCTTCCGTTTCGCGACACGTTGTAACTTTGGAGCGAACAACAGGTAGACCACGATTATTGCCATCATGAAACCGACGCTCATGACCCAGGCAAAGCCGAGTTGAAAAGCTTCCCCTGGATAACCAAGTAGCGTATTGCCGCTGTACTGCGTTGCATAGAGCGTTAACAGCAACACGAAACCGCCAAGATTTCGGCCGGCGAGATAAAAATTGTCAAGGTCTGCGTGGTGATTGCAACGCTGAGTGAGGTAACCGACAGCAATGAGAATGACCAAGTAAACACAGACCGCGAAGCCGGCCGCTATACCAAGAGTCACGACGATGAGTCCTTACTACGGTGTTTGTCGGATGCGTCGTCGGACCAGTAGCGTGTCACAACCCATGCGGTGAAGATAGCGATAGCGCAACTACTCGTAAGTGAAATAATTACCCAGTAAGGAAGGCCGAACCACAGTGTGACGGAACTCGATGATGGAAGATACCAGGGAACCGACAGCACAAATAGCAAGCCGATGACAATCCAAACCCATGGATGTGCGCTCGGGTCATCGATTTGTCGATAGTTTTTCAACCCGGCTCTATGATAATCGTATTGACGCGAAGTTAAGGTACGAAAGTTGTAAGGAGAATAGCGATGCTTTCCACACCACGCACTTTAAAATTCTTATTTGTCTGTTTAGCGGTTGGCATAGCCGGGGTGTCCTCTGCACGGCATGCGCGCGTTCAGGGGGGAGGGGGGTTACTTGATGGTGTTGTTGATTTGCACGTTCACGCCGGTCCCGATTCCCGTCCTCGCTCTGTCAGTGATCTGGAGGCAGCGCGCGGGGCCGCAGAAGCTGGTATGCGTGCCATTCTTCTTAAGAATCATTTTACGATGACAGCAGATCGTGCTTCCTTAGCAATGGATCAAGTTGATGGAATCGAAATTTTTGGAGGCGTAGTCCTCAATCGTGCTGTGGGAGGCATTAATCCCGAAGCAGTGCGGCAGATGGTTGAGTTTTCAGGCAATCGAGGGCGGGTGGTTTGGTTGCCGACATTTGATGCGGAGTGGTATGTCGAAAATGTCGGTGAGGATGGATCAGAATTTGTCTCCATCATGCAGGAAGGAATACCTGTTCCAGGTGTTCTCGAAGTCTTTTCGTTAGTTGCCGAGCATAATTTATTGCTTGCAACCGGACATTCATCCCCGGAGGAAGTAATTGCGCTCATACCTGAGGCGAAGCATTTAGGCGTACAACGCATTCTGGTAACCCATGTATTTTCCCAAGGTGCGACAAGAGACCAGATGAAGCAGATGGCTTCTGAAAACGCCATTATGGAGATCGATTGGTTGGCCGTATTAAACGGCAGTCGTTCCATTACTGATTACACGATGGCTATTCAAGAGATTGGCGCAGAGTTTTTTGCTATGTCGACAGATCTTGGACAGGCAGGTAATCCACTCCACCCGGAGGGATGGCACGCGTATATCGGTGCAATGCGAGAGGCTGGTATTTCCAATGGTGATATTGACACGATGTCCCGGCGGAACCCTGCAAGGTTACTAGGTTTGGATCCCTGGTAATTTATCGTCGCTGTGTGTTTAGTGCAGTCGATACTTTTGGCGGTGTTCTTCCCAAATTTTAGCTTCGAGACGTTCGGCTTCTTCCCATTGTTTGTGGCGTTCAATTCGGCGACGCCTGTGCTGCCAAATCGCGACTAATGCCAGACTCGTTATTAATGTCCACAGAGTGTAAGGACTCGCCAAAAAGGTAACCCATTCTTCCCATCCACCGGAATTGCGCCAAAACACCATGGTGGCACGGCTGATGGTTGTGCCGGTGGCACTCAAGAAAGCCTGGTCAAAGGTGTCGCCAGATTTCACAGATGCCAGGAGACTAGGTACTAATGATGGGCCATAGCGCGTGATTAGGTTTCGAACGAGGGCATGAGAGATGGTGTAGCCGCGGGCCGCCCTACTCGCATTATCTGTAAATAATCCTTCAATGTCGGAAATATTTGGTGCCCCTGAAGTGACACTTGCCCAGATAAAGCGCGATCGAACCGCGATTCCCCAAGGTCGTTCAACGGCACTTGCCAGTCCTTCACTAAACCAACGTGGCAATCTATTTCCACCTGCTGCCCTTGAAGCAAGAATGTGAGTGACTTCGTGGCGTAAGACCGCTTCAAGAGAGTCGTACGGATAACTTCCGATGCGGGACGGAAATAGAACAATTAAGTCGTTTGGTGCGTCAGCGAACGCCGCTACCCAGGAAGCTGTATTTCTCGCGATTCGTGAGTCTTGAGGTACTAATATGACACGGATCGGTCTACCTGGGTCGGTGATGCCTAGTAGCCGAACAATTTCATTGAAGCGAGATTTATCGAATTGTTTGATCTGCTCTGCTACTGCATGTAGTTTCTCGGGCGCTTCGAGACGTAGTTCTAACTGCTGCTGGTTTTGCTGGGCGTTGCTGGTGGTAATCCAACCGGCCAACAGACTTGCCACGATCGATGCCTTTAACAGCTTCATTGCCGCACTATGCTAGATTTAAGTTGAGGATTCGAGCCATTAGTCACCCATGCCTTTCGGTGTTCTAAGGGCTTTCAGTTAACGTGTGGTCTTAGTGAGTTCATGACTTTGAAAATCTGCATTAACCCTGATTTCTGCAATGGTTGCTCCCAGATGTGACTCGGGTGAATCCCAGAATTGAACTACAGAAGGATGGCGCGTAAGCTCCGCGTGAACCATCGCGCGTTGTGTGCCAGTGCCTCGCCCATGAATGATCCGTACCTGTGTATAGCCTGCACTGGTTACAGCAAACAAGTACTCCGAAATGACGGATTTGACATCACGCGGGTGAAACGTGTGCAGATCAAGTTCAGGCTCGACCGGCATTATGTGTGCTGATTCAGGGTCGCTCATAAGTTGCAGTAACATGCGTTGTAATTCCACCGCGTGCAGAAAATGCTCCAGTTACCGTCATACGTCGTGGCGAACACGCATCGACAAGGTCGTCAAGAATCTTGTTCGTAACGTTTTCATAGTAAATACCTTGGTTTCGAAATCCCACTAAATAGTATTTCAGCGCCTTTAACTCAATACAAAGCTCGTTCGGGATGTATTTAATCTGAATTTCTCCAAAGTCCGGCATCCCTGTTTTGGGACATACAGAGGCAAACTCAGGGTAAGAGATGGCGATGTTGTAATCACGGTCGGGTTTAGGGTTTGGAAATGTTTCCAGAGATAAAGACTCCATACTACCGATTCTATCAGTGTCTCGCTGTACGATTTGGCCGTCATTTTCATCACAGTAATAATTGACAGGCGGGCGACCACACGCTAGGATACCCCCGATTTTATTGGGTTTTCAGGCTAAGCCGCCGTTTGCGTGCACGGTTGTCTTGGCAGTTACAACTAGCGCGCAATAGCTAGGGAGACGCCGATGGCCGAGCGTAGAATGGGCAAGACTGAACTTTTTTCACATTTTGCGGAGAAGTTCGATATCAAGCGGGCACAAGCTCGGGAGTTCTTTGATGAACTTCAGCAACTCTCTGAGAGTGAGTTAAAGCGTAGTGGTGAGTTTGTGTTGCCCGGCATGGTCAAATTAGTTAGGCAGGACCGAAAAGCAAGAATGGGGCGAAATCCGGCGACAGGTGAACAAATTCAGATTCCGGCAAAAACAGTTGTTAAAGCCAGAATTGCGAAGCAATTGAAGGATGCTGTTCTTCCAGGATAATAGAAGTTTGTAGTATTTGGCCAAGATTTATTTGCTTAGGTTTTGGCTATTATTGAAGTTCTAATTCGTTTTATGGTTGTGTCGGCCGTTTTCAGTTTTGTGACTGGAGACGGCCGTTTTTTCGCTCATCAATAATTTCGACTTTTGAATTCCTACCTCCAGATTTATTTTTTGTGGTCTGGCTTGCCGAACGCGAATTCTAGATGCTAAAGCTGTATGTGTTTAGTCTGTCCCCGAATAGATCTTTACTGCCATAAAACCTTGTAACACATTGACGTATATACTGTTAGAAGTATGCCGACAAACGTTACAATGCCACAACTTGGAGAGTCCATCGTTGAGGGGAAGATTGTTCGGTGGCTCAAGAGTCTCGGCGATCGGGTAGACCGGGATGAGCCTCTTTTTGAGATCTCTACGGATAAGGTTGATGCCGAGATTCCGTCACCGGTCCGAGGAATCGTAACGGAGATTCGAGCTGAGGTTGGCGAGACAGTTGAAGTAAATAGTGTTGTTGCGGTTGTTGTAACCGATGCTGATCAGCAGAGTTCAACTCCGGAAGTGCCTGAACCGCCCGTATCAGAATCGGGCACCTTTACAGAGGTAGTTGGGGCGTCTTCGCCTAGTGAAACTAGAACAGGTGTGGTTTCCCCGCTCGTTCGAAAATTGGCGCAAGAACACGGTATTGACTTAGGTGCTGTGACAGGAACAGGACGTAATGGTCGTGTCACAAAAACGGATGTTCTTCGTTATGCGGAGGATCGCGCACAACAGTTAAATGACAATCCTCTCCCGGGGTCACGAGCTGAGCCATTGTCCAGGATGCGTCAGAGTATTGCTGAGCATATGGTGCTCAGCCGGCGAACCTCGGCTCACGTCCACACCGTATTTGATGTTGATTTCACGGCCATTGATATATTTCGTCGTAAATATAGGGACAACTATGAAAAGGAAGGTGCGAAACTCACGTACCTTTCATTTATTGCACGTGCCGCAGTTTTGGCGATCGAATCGGTCCCGATTATTAATGCGCGGCTGATTAAAAATGGAGGCGAAATCAGTCACCCCCCCAGTATCAATCTTGGTATTGCTGTTGCAATGGAAGAAGGTGTTTCGGGTGATGATGACGGCGGACTTATTGCACCTGTTATTAAAGATGCGTCAACTAAAAACATTCTGGAATTGAGTCGAAGCATTGAAGATCTTGCTGTGCGTGCACGTGAGAAGCGGCTCACACCAGATGATGTCCAACACGGAACCTTCACGATTACGAACCCTGGTGTATTTGGATCAGTTTTCGGGCTACCAATTATTCATCAGCCACAAGTGGCGATTTTGTGTGTCGGCGCAATAGAAATGCGACCGGTTGTTGTTGATGAAAATGGCACTATCGAAGCGCGGGTCCGCAGTTATCTGACGTTGGGATTTGATCACCGATTGATCGATGGCGCTATCGCGGATCGGTTTATGGCTAAGGTGAAATCGAACTTGGAAGAGTTCGATGGCAAATCCTTGTAACCCAGCATTGTTCCTATGCCTTCTCGTGTGCTTAAGGTTCGACGACTCGGTGTCTTGCCTTTTGGAGAAGCGGAAACGCTTCAACAGGAGCTTGTTGTTGAGCGACAACAGGGCCGTGTATCAGACACTCTTCTGATTCTTGAGCATCCGAGAGTTATTACGCTCGGTGTCTCTGCGGAAGCCTCCAACGTACTAGCGTCTGAGGAATTTCTTTCAGAGCAGGAGATCAAAGTGCATCAAACTCGTCGAGGTGGCGACGTTACTTACCATGGTCCAGGACAACTGGTCGGGTATCCGATTTTGTCGCTGAAACCAGACCGGTGTGATTTACATCGCTACGTTAGAGATCTTGAAGAGGTCATAATTAGAACAGTGAATGAATTTGGTGTAAGCGCGACGCGGATACCAGGGCTTGCGGGTGTGTGGGTCGGTCAAACTAAATTGGCAGCAGTCGGAGTTCGAGTCTCTCGTTGGGTTACGAGCCACGGTTTTGCTCTAAACGTTACGACTGACCTCAATGATTTTTCATTGATCAGACCGTGTGGGATTTCAGGGAAAGGTGTAACAGCTCTTGTTCAATTGACGGATGAAGATGTCAGCGTGGGTTTGGTTACAGATTCGCTGGTGCGTCATTTTTCTAACGTGTTTAGGTTTGAAGTCACGTGTTCAAGCTGACTTTATTAAATTACCTGCCCGTGATTGCGTTAGCTTAATCTTGCATTATTGCTAGTCTGTCATCGCTGTTTCTAGTAGGTTGCGTTCACGTATGTTTAGGCTGGGTGTAGCAAGATGTGTAATGCCTGCTGAATTGAATGCGACCGGTGATACGAATACACGCGGTCTACTACTAGAGAATGTCTTTAATGTGACAAAACAACAAGGCATTTTCTTGTTACCGGTTGCAATGCATCGGACAACATGAGTTGCTGCCTCAGCTAGTGCATAGGGGCCAGGTGGCCAGAGAGCAGCGACTCGATCGCGGAGTCTGGCCATATGTGATGCTGAGATTTGATCTTCAAGCAAACTACCATTGATCGTTGCTTGGCTCCACACAACGACGAATCGGTCAGGAGCACGGCCAAACAGAGTGAGTGAAACGGCCGATGCTGGGCAATTGACTTCAAGTGCGACCAGAGCTCTGACGGCGGCACGATACGCCTCGGGCGCAGAACCTATAAGACGCTCAGGATCGATCATTGTTTCAGTGACACCAAGTTCAATCAGTTCGGAATGTTCTGATCCGGCACAAATTATGATGGCTTGACTGTTTATCTCATTAATCTGGCGTAGTTGTTTTGCGCCGAATGTTTTGTCCCATTCGACTTCTGGGCCCGCCGCCGGATTCGTTAAGATCACAAAGCGCGCTGACTTTACTGCGGTTGGATCTGCCTCAGCTACTACCTGGGTGCGAAAAGATTCAATCGGCCCTGCTTGTGAGATGTCGAGCGCTTTTCCCATTGCGATGTCGTGTGAAGGATCAATTAGTTTTATAGTTGTGCAGAGATCTTTCGATGCAAGCGTATGGGCGAGCGACCCTCCTAGGTCACCGGCTCCGAAGATAGTGATTACTGACATGATTAGTGTTATTTAGTATCTAGCGGTGACTATTGTGTCATTCATCTATAGACGACTCGCGGTATTCTAGTAGGTGATGTCGACATTTCAGTTAAAAAATAAGGTTGCACTGATAACTGGCGGATCACGCGGTATCGGATTGGCTGTCGCGAAGGAATTGCTTCGTCGAAATTGCAACGTGATGATTTCTGGTCGTTCGGAGAAATCATTGGAAGAAGCGGCCTCGGAATTGAGGGGGGTGAACAACGGCACGGATGTTGGTTTGCATGACGTGTACCGCGGTGATGTACAAAAAATTGTTGATGCAGAGAAGATGATTGTATCGACAGTTAATAAGTTCGGTGGTGTAGATATCGTGATCAACAATGCTGGCGTGGGGCTTTTTGAGGATGTTGCGGACCAGTCCCATGAAGATTGGGACCGTGTTATTGGTACAAATCTTTCAGGAGTGTTTTATTGTTGTTCGGCTGCGATTCCATATTTGCGCGAAAGAGGCGGCGGTTGGATTATTAACGTGAGTAGCCTTGCGGGAAGCCATCCGTTTGCTACAGGGGCTGCCTATTGTGCATCGAAGGCTGGTCTTGACGCATTCACGACGGCGTTGATGCAAGAACTTCGCTTTGATGGTATTCGTGTGAGTTCGGTTGCACCCGGATCGGTCAGTACAAGCTTTGCGGGTGGTAGTCGTCATGCGGCTGAGCCATGGAAATTGACACCAGCGGATGTCGCAAAAGCGGTTGTCGACCTGCTGGGTCATGACACGAGAAGTTTGCCCAGTCGAATGGAGATTCGTCCATCTCAACCAAATAAATCATAACTAGCAGGATGCATTTATGTCGGGCTCGATGAGCCGAAACCGGATAGCTCCCGAAATGAAGCCGAGTGACAATTATGTGGATTTTACGTTCTACTACGCTGGATAAGGAACAAACAATCAGGTTACCGGCTGGAACTGCGAGGACAATTGGTCGCGGGCCTCGGGCAGACTTCGTAATCGACGCTACCCTTCTTTCGAGAGTTCATTGTCGACTGTCAACGACGGTTAGTCAGTTGGTTGTCGAGGACCTCAAAAGTACGAATGGTATATATGTCAACGATAAGAGAGTGGAATGTATCGCATTAAACAATGGCGATCGTCTGCGGCTTGGACGTGTTGAATTGATTGTCAGTCGGGAAGAAAAGTGAATCTGTTTATTCCGGTAGTGTTCTTTGGATCCAACGGACTAGCTCTGTAGGCACAGCGGAGCTGATGCTTTGATTTGATAGCGAGAGATGTTCGCCATTGTTTTCGTTGCTTGATGTTGTCAGATGATGATCAATTCCTGGAAGCGTCGATACTTCAACGGTTGAACCGGCGCGCGTACGCCGGCTTGCAATATCCTGGAGACGTTCGGCATGGTAGGGGAGCGTGCGTTGGTCAAGTTCACCTTGCAGTATTAGCAGTGGTTGCCGGACACGCTCAATAGTAGATTCTGGTTCAAACGAAAGCATACTGCGAAACCAAGGGGTATTTGCCTGTGCGCGTACGGCTTCAGAGATTCCTTCCCAGGAACCTTGATTGAGAACCGCACGATTAACTCTTTGCTGTAAGTCGATGCTTTCTTGTCGCTCGCTGTCTGAATTGCCCGCACTGGTAAGTAGCGTTGCTTGTTGTTCCAAGACG
>CAYFJM010000053.1:0-10077 GCA_964343415.1 uncultured Vicinamibacteraceae bacterium
GATGCACGGTGGGTTTGGGATGTTGGTTTCGTTTCGTCTCCATGGCGGTGTTGCGGAAGCGCGTCGCGTTGCCGGTGCGCTCCATCTATTTCGGAACGCCACGTCATTGGGAGGGGTCGAAAGCCTCGTTGAGCATCGCGCATCTGTTGAGGGTCCAGGCACCATAGTGCCCGATGATTTATTACGACTCTCAATTGGGATCGAAGATCCCGACGATTTAGTCGCGGACTTAGAAGACGCCTTGTCGGGTTAAACCTGAGGACGGTTTGGTGTGAACACCGATCGACAATGATTTCTACGACTCACCGCAGTGTTTCGAAATAAAACTTCGTGCCTCATCGCGCAACCTGACAATTTCTTTCCAATCTGAGTTGTGTGCCTGTAGAGGTTGACCAAAGGTTACAGTGACTAACCCTGGTTTTAGCAACACGGTTCGCGCAGGAAAAATGTGTCGGGTGCCACGAATGGCCACCGGTACGATCGGGCAGTTTGTCTCGACAGCAGCATTGAATGCACCGAGACGAAAAGGTAAGAGGCGCGGTGCTTCTTCGAACGTGCCTTCAGGAAATATAAAGATTGACTCACCTTGCCTCAGAGGGTGACGGATATCACTCGCGCCCTCAATGCGCTGTGCCTGATTATTTTTACTGATAGGGATATGACCACCTTTGCGGATTGCCAACCCGAGAATTGGATAATCGGCTAGGCGGCCTTTTGCGGCAAATCTGACATCTATAGGTAGGACGTTCATCAGAAGTGGCGGATCAAGATAACTTGCGTGATTGGCCACAAACACAACGGGTTGATTTTTGGGAACTCGGTCTGATCCTACAATTCGAATACGGCATCCCGCACATGCGAGGAGCAGTCGTGTCCAGAGTCCAATGAGGCGGTCGGCGGATCGACCATTCGGGATAATAGTCAGTAGCAAAAATATGGCCAGCCCAGTTAAAAGAATCAGACTCATGATGTAGCCGGTATAAAGCACTTGGGCTATTCGTTTGCTGCATTGAAGAAATAATCCACCAAAGGCTTTAGCTGCGATCCTGAACCATTGAACAGCGACTCCTGCCGCTTTCTTTTCGAGATTTCCGGCTTGTAACGCGTCTCGCGTTGCGGATCGGCGAATTTTTCCACTTGATGTTTTGGCAATTGCACCTGGGTGGGCCAGGACAACACGGTCCGGGGTTACGCCGATCTCTTCGGTTACGATGGTTGTAATCTGACGCTGAAGCTCTGTGCGTGATTCCCGTGTGGCTAAACGTGTTTCAGCCACAATGACGAACTGTTCGGTTCCTCGCTCTTCGGTCGCCAAGCCGAATGCGGCCACGCAGCCGGTTCGTACACCGGTAAGTGAGCCGACCGCGGCCTCGACTTCGTGGGGGTAGAGATTACGACCGCCTCGGATAATGACATCCTTTGTTCGACCGGTGACAAATAGGTTGCCATCGTCGATGTAGCCCAGATCTCCAGAGTGGAGCCACCCATCTTGATCGATCAGCTGTTGAGTGGCTTGTTCGTTACGGAAGTAACCGGCAGTCGCTGATGGTCCACGAAAAATAATACGTCCTTGTTGGCGGTCGGGTAGACGTTTTCCGGATTTATCAACAATGCATATTTCATGATGCAGCACCGGTCTTCCACAGGATACAAATCGGAGAGCGGTTCCATCATCAGTGCTGGTCTTTATGGCCGATCCGGTTCTTTGGAATAAGTCTCGGTCAATAAAGTCTACGCGAGGTGAAGAATCCATTGTTGGTATGGTCAAGGCAACGGAGTTTTCGGCGAGACCGTAAACTGGAACAACTGCGCTTTCTGTTAGGCCGTATGGTTTGAATCGTTCTACGAAGGCTGAAAGAGTACTAGGAGAGATAGTTTCTGAACCATTGAGAAGAGCTCGGGCAGAACTTAAATTTAGGTTCCCAAGCTCTTCATCGGCAATGCGCGTAGCGCAGAGATCGTATGCAAAGTTTGGTGCGGCCGACACGGTTCCGTGATGACGACTGATTGCTTCAAGCCATCGAATTGGTCGAGCGAGAAATGACAGCGGAGACATTAACATCAGAGGAGCGCCAACATAAAACGTTGTGAGCCATGCCCCAATTAATCCCATATCGTGGTACAGAGGCAACCAACTGACACCGACGTCATCCGAATTCATATTGAGCGCGTGAGCAATGGAGCGAATGTTTGCGAGTAGGTTTTCATGGGTAAGGTAAACCCCTTTCGGTGCACCAGTACTGCCCGATGTGTATTGGATAAGGGCGCCATCTGAGTTCGTAATTAGGGCGGGTGTGGTGGGCTCTTCTACCACAGAAGCTGTTGTTGCCACGTTGTCCAGTGACGACACTTGGTGGGTCAAGATTCCCGCGAAACGTTCGACTGCGGAAAATGTAATTAGCAGACGAGCTGAGGCATTTTTCAGAATGCCAATGTGTCTGGTTATGTAGTCTTCAATGCGGTCAGCACGAAAGGGGGGATATAGTGGGACAGCAACGCACCCTGCGATGAGTGTGCCTATGAACGTGGGAAAGAAGTCACGTTCAGTACGTAGCATAATGGCAACGGCGTCCCCTCGTCTTAACCCCCGCGTTTTTAGCCCGCCGGCAACTTGAAGCGCTGTGGTCCAGAGCCAATCATAGGTGAGTGGAAGATTTTGGTCTGGACCTTCGTCAGTTAACAAGATATGAGTACGGTCAGGGTTGTGATGACTATGCCAGGAGAGTACGTCAACCAGGGTCAGTGCCGTATTTGGCGACGTAACGTTACCGTCGACTGCAGGATGCTGGTGAGCGTTGTTCGTTGCAGACGTGTCACCGCCGCTCAAAATTGCAGCGACCAAATCAGCTGGGGATTCGGCGGTGGTCATCGCCGTGTCACCCAAGCGAATTTTAAAGATGCGTTCAAGCCGAATTAGCAACTCAACGCGTTCAAGGCTGCTGATGCCTAGGTCCCGCTCGAGCGAGTCGCGAAGTGAAACTGTTGACGATTGGCCGCCACGGAGTTCTTCGACTAACTCCGTGACGATCTCAATGACACGTCGCTCAAGACCTGAACGATCGGGTGCAGGCGGGATAGTGGGCATCCCGCATATTTTCGCTCAGTTGTTAGTTGGTTGGAGGGTCAACCCGTCGAATTGTGTTAATCAGGACTGTTTCACGTGGGACGTCGTCCATTCTTCCCACGCGAGTTGTGCTGACCCGAGAAATTTCATCAACTACATCCATCCCGTCAACGACTTCACCGAATACGGCATATCCGAAACCTGCAGGTGTTGAATTCTTATGATTGAACTGCATGTTTTGACCAACATTGATGAAAAATTGTGCGCGAGCAGAGTTTGGCGTCCCAAGTCTTGCCATGGCGACCGAGCCACGACGATTCTGAAGATTGTTTGTAGCTTCATTAAGAATTGGTGCGCGTAGCCCCTCGGTTTTAGGCTCGTGGTCGGGGGTCACGCCCCCACCCTGAATGATCAAGTTACGGATGACACGGTGGAAAATGGTTCCATCGTAATAACCGGCTAGCGCATACGTCAGAAAATTCACGGTAGAGACCGGCGCGCGTGGACGAAATAATTCAATCGTAATGTCACCCATTGTTGTTTCGATCACGACATGTGGGTTAGGCGGGGCATCCTGAGCATGCGCAGGGATTGACACAGCGCTAGCGAGGATTATTACGAAGAAAGCAGTTATAGAAACGGCGGATCGCATCAGGGCCTCCTATTGTCGTGTAACTGAGTTGATAGTGACTTCTTCAACCGGAACGTCACCGTGTCCTTCTCGGCGAGTAGTCGCCACGCTGGCGATTTTGTCTACAACATCCATGCCTTCAGTGACCCGGCCAAACACGGCATAGCCAAATGCTGCTCCAGGCCCCCGATGGTCAAGGCTTCCGGCGTTGTTTCCGCCATGATTGATGAAGAACTGTGAAGTCGCACTGTCGACGACATTCGTTCTCGCCATCGCGATGGTCCCGCGAGCATTGGTTACCCCGTTATCAGCTTCATTCTTGATTGGGGCGCGCGTAGATTTTTGAGACATTCCAGAGGTAAAACCACCACCTTGAATCATAAAACCTGAAATTACGCGATGAAACAACGTACCCTCGTAAAAGCCGTCATCGGCATATTGGAGGAAATTTTCGACTGAAATAGGCGCGTTTGCTTGGTCAAGTTCAATTGTAATACTGCCAAGACTCGTGTCCATTACAACCACAGGATTTTGGGCTGATGCTGTACTGGTTCCAAGTGTCATAACCAATGCGACTCCCGTTATTACGGCGCGAAACGACATAGTGATAGCTCCTTGCGGTCTCGCGCGACCGCGTTCAAAATATTAGCGTAGCTTGATCTCATATATTAATCTGTAGAATTAACTTACAGTGCTTTTGTCGATTGGTACGCCAGGAATAATCCTCGGCTACCAGTGCCACTATTAAATCGTGCCGAGTATGCATAATCCAATGAATCCTGTCCACTTTCACTGTCGATGAAGCTTTTAGAGAGACTTCGTTCGCAATCGGGATGGCAACATGATGACCCGAAGGTCAGAATCGAGTTCTTACGTGGTTTGCCAGAGGAGGGTGACACGAACAGTGTGCTGTTGGATGTTGCGCGTAACGATGTTGACGCTCGTGTCCGGCAGGTGGCCGTTGAACGGATATCTGACCTTGGTGTGCTGATATCTCTTGTTCAGGATACTGACGTAGATACTAAAACCAGAAGTTTCGCAGTGGATGGTGTGCGTGAATCATTAGTTTGTATGAATGCCGGTGACGATTGGTGTCCGGTTCTTGGGGTGTTGACTGATGAAGGAACTTTGGGCGTGATTGCGAGGACGGCTCAAGCGGAAAGCATTGGCCTAGCGGCGCTTGAACGGATTAAGAACGACAAGATACGAGGGGCTGTGGCTTTGAATGCCAAGCATTTGGTTGTGGCATTGGAAGCTATCCGTCGACTAGAAGATTTACCTGAATTGATTGCTATCGCAATTAATGCGGATGATAAGGCGGTTGCCTTGGCAGCGTATGAGCAGGTAACGGCTGACGCTAACGTTGACTCGTCCACTTTGGATGAAATTGCACGTTCTGCAAAGCAAGAGGGAGTTGCTCGGCGGGCTCGAGAGGCGTGCGGGATGGATGTAAATGGTATCTCTGTTGAAAGGGAGACCAGTACGGCAGACAGGGCAAGGGTCTTGTGTGAGGGAATTAGTCAGTTGGTCCAAAGTACCTGCTCGCTTGACGAAGGACGACAACAACTTAACTCGTTTGTTGAGCGATGGGCGATGCTAGAGGGTCCGGTTGAGAAGGCTTTTGTTCAGCGTTTCGAATCTAGCCGGCACGCGGTTGAAGATCGGTTGTTGTCGCTTGATGCTGAGTCTGCCGAGGTTAGTCGCGCTGCGAACCGGCGTTTAATGGTTGAGTCAGCTCGACGGGACCTATGTATTCGGGTTGAAGGGTTAGCGGGTGGGGATTCGCTTGACGAGCTTCAGGTCGTCCTCAAAGAATGGGCGTCTCTTGAAGCACCAGACCATACTGACAGAGAACTACAGTTGTCAGTGGTCGGTCTTTCTGAGCGATTTCGTGTAGCGGTCGAGGCATTTGAGGAACGCCGGCGAATTTTTTTGTCGGTCTTCGAACAACTAAAGGTGGTTGAGGAAATCCTCATTTCGATGGAGCGGATTGTCGCTGCAGGAAGCCTGAAAACTCTTGAAAAAGATTGGCCGGTACTTGCCGACCGTTGGGATGCTGCGGTCCTGAGCCTAAATGGTCATGACCCAGAACACCCGGCATTCTCCGAACTATTGGTTCGCAAGGGGAATGTAGACGAGGGTTGTCAAGGCATTCGCGACAAAGCTGAACGTTCGGGTGCAGAAAAAGCTCGGAAAAACCTCAGTCGCATGCAGAAATTTCTTAAGAGCCTTGATGCGGCAGTTAACAATGAGAGTCTGTTGTTGTCGGATGGGGAACGATTGTTGCGGCAGGCGCGCCAATTGATGCAGTCCCTCCCGAATCTACCGACGCGTCGGGACCGAGAATTACTTCAAAAGAAACTGAGAGAAGATACGACGCTTTTGCTTGGTCGAGTGCGTGAACTTCGTGATTTTTCTGATTGGCAGCGATGGGCAAATCTTGGTATTCAGCAGGAGTTGTGTAGGCGTATGGAGAAGTTGGCCACGCCAACTGAGGATTCTTCGCCTCTCGACGATGCGACTGTTGCTAGGACATTTCGAGAATTGATGAATCAGTGGCGTGCCGCAGCTGACGTACCTCGCGATAAGGGACAGGTCCTATGGCAGCGTTTTAAGAAAGCTCACGATCTCGTCTATCCCCGCTGTAATGCCTTTTTTGTTGCCAAGAAATCCGAACGAAAAAAGAATCGAGATGGGCGTCTGGCGTTGGTTCAGGAAGCAGAGAAACTTCGGATGTCGAGTGACTGGATCAAGACAGCTGCTCGTTTGACGGTTCTTCAGGCGGAATGGAAAAAAATCGGTCCAGCCGAGCATAAGGTCCAAAAAGCACTTTGGGCAAGATTCAGTTCAGCGTGTAACCATTTTTTTGAACGTCGGAAAGCTGATCTAGTTGCCAGGAAACTTCAGTGGTCTGAGAATCTTAAATTAAAGAAAGGATTATGTGTTCGGGCTGAGGAACTGAAAACAGGTGATGACGTGTCCGCGGCTGTTGATGAAACTAGACGGCTGCAGCTTGAGTGGAAAAAGATTGGACCGGTTCGGCGCGCCAAATCAGACGCAATTTGGGAACGATTTCGTGCGGCGTGTAGTGGTGTGTTTGACCGGCTGAAAGAAGTTGAGCGTGAGGCAGCAGCGGAGAAGATTGCTGCCCGAGAGGCTTTGTGTGTCGAATTGGAGTCGCTATTATCGGTTGAAGATTCTGAGCATGGATTGGCTGCCCGTGTGCGTGAACTTCAAGTACGTTGGCGACAAAGCGGAGACGTACCCGCTGATATTCGGCGTCAATTGTCAACACGGTTCGGTCAAACGGTTGCTCGTTTAGTCGAGGTTTTCCCAGAACAATTTCACGGAACCGATCTTGATCCTGCTCGTAAGTTGAAACAGCTACAGAAGCTTTGTGAGCGTGCTGAGGCTTTGGTGCCGACTGAAGTTCTTGATGAGGCGGGTGCATCGCCCGCTGAGATCCTTGCTAAGAAATGGCGCGATCAACTAGCTTCGAATACGATGGGTGAGCGTGTCGATGAAAACACCAGACGACGTGGTGCGATTGAGGAAATAAAGCGTCTTCAATCAGAACGTCGCCGACTGGGATCACTGACTGGTGCCGAAGCCTCCGTATTGCAGTCACGTTTTCAAAAGGCTTGTGACCGTGCTTATCAAAAGAATCAAGTAAACGTGACGACTGTTTAACTAGTTGCTTCATGTCCAATCATTGATAGACTGGTTTTCGTGATGCACCGAAAGAATTCTTTTTTTGCAGTGGTTTGTATCGTCTTCGTGAGCGTAGCTACGCCCCTTGAGTCGGTGCCGTCTCAGAACCTTGCTACGGTTGACTTTGATGAACAAGATCCAGGACCACCGCCACTTCCACCAGGGGCACTTCGCTTGATGAATTTTGCGTGGGACAACGGGCGTGTGGCAATTTGTGCCGAAGAACCTGGTCCTCCTGTTGAGCTAGGGGCACGGTTCTTTCCTCGAACGAGAGTTTGGGTTCGAGATGCTACCGCAATGCGCCAGATTGCAACTAGCGCTGGAACCTGTGATCCGGCGTGGTCTCCGGATGGGCGGTTTTTGGCGATTGTCGCGCCAGATGGGTTGTGGAAGTTGTCTGGAGACTTGCAGCTCACATCGCACTTGGTCGATTCCCGTCACTTGGAAGTTCCAGCTAACGAATTCGATCATCGTGTGTTTGCAGCCCCTCAGTGGGCCCCTGACGGGTCGGCAGTTGCGGTGCTTGTATCCAATAGTGCTACTGGGTGGGTTGAGGTCTTTAATGCTCGTACGGGCGTGATTATCTACTCGTCGGAGCCAGAAACTTACGAATTTACATGGGAACCAGACTCAACTTCACTCCGGTTTGGTTCGCGGGTCATTCGCTTGCCGTAGAAGCGTGATTTATTGGTCTGAGGTTTCATGATGTTGCATATGTTGTTCGAAAGAAGAATCATTGCTTTTGTTGCGACCGGATTAGTGTCTGTTGGTTGCAGTCCTGCTGATCCGGTCGTACTCGACCCCCGCGTCTTAGTCGAGACATTGGCTGCCGATGAATTTGAAGGACGACTAACGGGTTCAGCTGGCATCGAAAGGGCTGCGGATTACATTACGGCGCAATTGAATACTATTGGCGCAGAACCTCTTCCGGGAAGATCTGGTTTTAATCAGCCGTTTACCTATACCGCCGGTGTTAATGATGTTGGAACTAGTTTGGCTGTCATTGCTAATGATTCTGCTGAGTGGTCAGCATCGAGCTTAGAAAGTAGTGGTGTGCGTGGCCTTGCCTTTTCCAACGCAGAGCGTGTTGAAGGGGCGCTAGTGTTTGCAGGGTATGGGTTGTCCGTACCAGAAACTGACGGTTTCAGTTATGACAGTTATGGAACACTTGATGTGGCCGGAAAGATTGTTGTCGTTCTTCGATATTTTCCAGAAGATGCCGAAGGGACGCTGCGCGGGACACTCTCACGGTATGCGGGACTTCGCTACAAGGCATTTGCTGCGCGTGAACGAGGTGCTATCGGATTGATCGTCGTGACCGGGCCACGATCGCCGAATGCAGGTGAACTGGTTCCGCTAACGTTCGATAACGCGATGGGTGATTCTGGCATTGTTGCGGCGACCGTGGATGGGGAACTCGGTGCGGCGTTAATCGAAAGTTCTGGCGAATCACTCGAGTCGGTTCAGGCATCGCTTGACACAGCCAATCCTCATGCGACGGGGTTTGAGTTGCCGCTTCATGCCACACTTGATGTCCGACTCGAGCGCCAACAGGATACAGGGCACAATGTCATAGGCTATTTGCCACCGACCCGTGAGTCGTCTATTGAAAAGCCTTATGTGGTGCTTGGCGCACACTACGACCATCTCGGACGAGGTCGCGGCGGTGACTCGTTAGCTCGTTCCGATGAGCAGGGCGAAATACATAATGGTGCGGATGACAATGCCTCAGGTGTCGCGGCGATACTGGTTGCCGGTTCTTCGTTGGCTCTGAGTGAACGAGACCGTGGCGTGATTTTGGCTTTTTGGTCCGGTGAGGAACTAGGACTGCTCGGCTCAGCTGATTTTGTTCGTAAGCAGTTGGTGCCGATGAACGAAGTCTCAGCGTATGTCAATTTCGATATGGTAGGGCGTCTTCGTGACAATACGTTAACTGTGCAGGCTGTTGGAAGTAGTTCGATATGGACGGACTTAGTGGAGGAATTGAACGAGCCGATCGGTTTCGAGCTGTCGTTCGTTTCTGATCCGTATTTACCTACGGACGTTATGAGTCTTAATGCGGCCGAGGTGCCGAGTCTTAACTTTTTTACTGGAAGTCATGAAGATTACCATCGACCAACCGATGACCCAAATTTGATTAACTACGAAGGACTCGATCGAGTGACGGAGTTGGGGCGTGCCGTTGCCGCAGAGCTGGTATCTCGAGTTACCCCGCCGGACTTCATCAAGGTGGAACAGAGTGGTCAGCGTGCCGGTCAAGCAATGATGCGGATCTTTACCGGTACCATTCCAGACTATGCGCAAGAGGTCGACGGGTTGTTGCTATCAGGAGTTGTTGGTGGCGGCCCCGCGGAGGCGGCTGGGCTACAGGGAGGCGACATTATTGTCAGCCTTGCAGGCCAGAGTATTGGAGATATTTACGATTACACTTACGCGCTTGATGTTTTGAAGGAGAGTGAGCCAACAGAAGTCATCGTCATGCGTGACGGTGAGAGATTAGTGCTCGAGCTTGTCCCCGAAGCGCGAGAATAACTGCTATTGATGTGTTGGCCGGCTCGTTTCTCAGCCCTAGGATCGTTATTGGGCTATTTCCGTTAGAACGGATCGCTTTTCGCGCCCTCCTGAAAAGCCCAAATGCGATTGCGCGTCAGTATGTAGAGAACGCCGTCTC
>CAYFJM010000054.1:0-10051 GCA_964343415.1 uncultured Vicinamibacteraceae bacterium
CCGTTAATGTCGAGAAAGAAATTATTGTTGTCGATGATTTTTCGACGGACGGCACACGGGCGATACTGGAACAGCAACACAATGACGGGTTCAAACTGCTACTGCATGAACGAAACCAGGGTAAAGGCGCGGCTCTACGAACCGGGTTTCGAGAGGCCACAGGTGATTTCGTAATCATCCAGGACGCCGATCTTGAATATGATCCAAATGACTTCCCAAAGCTTTTAGCCATTGTTGAAAGTAGGAAAGCACAGGTTGTCTATGGCTCTCGGCTCGCAACATCTCAACCGTCAATGACTCTGCGCCATTTTGTGGGAAATAGACTACTGACAGGGCTAACGAATTTGCTCTACGGAAGTCGGCTTACCGACATGGAAACCTGCTACAAACTGCTCGATCGACAACTTGTTCAAAACCTAGATCTCGTGTCTAACAGTTTCAATGTCGAGCCTGAAATTACAGCGAAGCTACTGAAGCAAGGTGTTACGATTCACGAAGTCCCAATTTCATATCACGGCCGTAGCTTCGCTGAAGGCAAGAAAATTTCGTGGAAAGACTTTATTTCAGCAGTCTGGACGTTGCTCATCCTCCGCGTCAATCGCTAATTGGTACGTCCGACAGATAAATCGAGAAACACTTCGTGTTCCGCCGCCAGATCTTTGGCCGCTGGCGTCACAATAGTGTTTTCATCGACAACAATCTGACGCGAGTCCCGTAACGCCTGACGTACATCATCTTCCGCTATGAATTCGACCGCCACCAATTCCTCCTTAACCGGTTGCTCGGCGGTTGTCGTGTTTTCTACCGCCTCATCCATTTCGGCTGTTGCTCTGGGAATCTCCTGATCGGGGCTTGGCAGGGATTTAACGGGGCGGTCCTCATCGCCTGCGCGTAATCCTCGTGATTCTAGAAAAGCATGAACGCGTTCGGCGATGAGCTGCGAGTCGAGTTTGGCTGGCAAGATCTCGGGCTTTGCTGACAATGTTGGTGTTGACCCACTTTCCCTAGATTCGCGCGAGGGCCGCGTATCGTACGCCAGTCGCTTGATGTTCAACAGATGGCGCGGTGAAATGTTGTCGGAAGTAATGTTGCCGCCATAGCCGCCACAGCCCAGCGTCATCGAGGGGTCTAAACCGGTGGTCATGCCAATGGAACCAAGTGTGGTCGGAGTATTCACAACGATTCGAAAAGCCGGTTTCTTCAGTCCGAACTCAAGAATAATGTCTTCGTTCTGTGAATGAATGGACATCGTGTGTCCCATTCCTCCATATCGCAAAATTTGTTGACAACGTTCGCACCCTTCTTGCCAGTCCTGGACAATATAAAAAGACAGAACAGGACACAGCTTCTCAATCGAGAGAGGGTAGTCTCGTCCTACACCGTCTAGGGGTGCGATCAAGGCGCGGGTGCCCGCCGGAACGTCAATCCCAACGCGCTGGGCAATATCGGCTGCACTCCGCCCCACAAATTCAGCATTAGGGAGTCCCTGCTTTGAGATTAATGCTGCGGTGAGCAGGTCAGTCTCATTCGTGTCCAGAAAATGACCACCTCGCGCGGCAAATTCATTTCTAACGGCCTCACCTATCACGGCATCTACCACCACAGAATTTTCCGAAGAACAGAGAAGTCCGTTATCAAAAGTCTTGCCTTCGAGAATATCCTGCACGGCCTGTTCAATATTTGCGGATTCTTCGATATACGCGGGCGCATTTCCTGGACCTACGCCGTAGGCCGGCTTTCCGGCAGAGTATGCCGCTCGGACGAGTCCCATCCCGCCAGTTGCCAAAATGACGGATATTTCTCGGCAGCTCATTAAAGCTTGCGTCCCTTCAAGGCTAACGTCGGTCATCCAGTTGATGGCGCCGTCCGGAGCGCCCACCTCACGAGCTGCGCCAGCAAGAAGTTCGGCCGTCTGCGTAATACAACGCAAGGCAGATGGATGTGGGCTAAGCACAATGGCACACCGTGCTTTCATGGCGATCAATAATTTGTAGATTGTGGTTGAAGTTGGATTCGTCGATGGAATAATGCCCGCAACAACCCCAAAGGGCTCAGCAATCTCAATAACCCGTGGTTCGAGAAGGCGTTGAACCACGCCAACCGTCTTCATTGGGCGAATGAATTCGTAAATGGTTTCCGCTGCGAACAAATTCTTTCGAACTTTGTCAGCCTGAATACCGTACTGTGTTTCTTTGACCGCTGCGGTCGCAAGCTCATTTGCATAGCGCTTAGCGGTGGCCGCCATGTTTGCAACGATCTGATCAATGTCGCGCTGGCTAAGTGCGGCTAACTTAGGTTGTGCGGCAGCGGCCCGTTTAGCGAGTTCTATCGCATCCTTTGCCGGACCGACAGGTAATTCGGTCGTCGAATGCGAATTAGCCATAAACAATCCTGCGCGGTGCTTTCGACCAAAAAATATTTCCGTGTCGAGAGCAGGTCAGACTATTTGCCTTTTGGCAGAATCTTTTCAACTTCACTATGTGGCCGAGGAATTACGTGGACAGAGACAAGTTCGCCGACCCGACGCGCTGCAGCAGCTCCGGCATCCGTCGCGGCCTTAACCGCACCCACATCACCCCTTACCATTACGGTTACGTAGCCGGCGCCGATTTGTTCTTTTCCAACGAGAACGACATTAGCCGCCTTCACCATCGCATCAGCTGCTTCAATCGAACCAACGAGGCCCTTCGTCTCAACCATGCCTAGCGCTTCGAGTGTCATCTTCTGTTGGCTCCTGCCGTTAGCTGTAAGAACGTGTCACAGCACTGTGCGATGACCGCTGATGCAGCGTCTTTTCCAGACCGGCCGGCAGCGTAGCATATTGCACGGAATTGCCGCAACACGCTACGATACGTTGTTGTGCGTCAGTTATTGTTTAGGACCTGCGTCACTCGACTCATTATTGGTAGCCTTTTTCTGTTTAGCTACGCCTGTGGGGGAGGGACGAGACCAACAGTAGGTACCGTCACATTAGGGGTTGATCGAGTAATTGCTCCCCTTGGTGCACCACTTGAATTTAATATTCGTTTCGACCTGGCACCTGATTTACCGCCATTGGCGGAGGACTATCGTGTATTACTGCATATTCTTGGCAGTGACGAAGAATTGCTATGGGCGGAGGACCACGACCCACCTGTTCCGACCACAGAATGGCAACCGAACCAGACCGTAGAGTACAAACATCGGATACAGATTCCGATGTATCCGTATGTAGGTGAGGCACTTATCGCGGTCGGCCTGTATTCTTATCGCACCGGGGAGCGACTACCACTTGCCGGTGAAGACCTGGGCCAGATGGCCTACCAGGTGGGAACAATCAGCCTCGCTCCGCAGCCAGAAAGTAGTTTTTTGGTCTACGAAGATGGCTGGCACTCTGCAGAGTTTGCTACTGACGGCCGAAACGACTGGAGATGGACATCAGGAAGGGCTGTGCTTTCAGTTCGGAATCCGATGGCAGATGCCGTATTTTCGTTCGAATTGGATGCGAGGCCAGATATGTTCGAACAACCGCAGAACCTTACCCTGCTGGTGGGCAACGAGACGGTATACGAACAAGTTCTTGATAGTAATGACCGCGTCTACATTACGGAGGAGATCTCGCGGGAGGCACTTGGCACCGAGGAAATGTCTGAATTGGTGCTTACGGTCGACCAAACATTCTCTCCCGCGTCGCGTGGCGGTTCGCCGGAGGATACGCGACAGTTGGGCGTGCGCGTTTTCTACACCTACTTCGAGGCGCGATAGCGCCCTCACTCTAAACCACTTAAAATAATATGGTTAACGTACGACGACTGTGCAAGAATGTGCAATTGTGTTACTTTGGTTGGATGCCCAAATTGAATAGGGTCACGCTGGGCCTGTCAATTGGCGTGGTTATTGCAGTGGCTCCAACTGCACTGACTCCGCCGGCTGGCGAGCGCATCTTTTTTTCAAACGGCGCTAATCTCCATGTCCGATGGCATGAAGTTTCTCGCAACGAGGTGGTAATGACGCTCACCGATGGGCGGACCATGGTCGCCGATCCAAGTTTTATAGTCGGGATTGAGTCAGATAACGCCAGAGAGAATTCGCCCGAGGCCACACCAGATGCTAGCCCGGTGAACATCAAACCCTACGCAGATTTGATTGAACGTGCCTCCGCGCTACACGGGGTGGACCCAAATCTTGTGTACGCCCTAATAGAGGTGGAATCTGGTTATCGAGCCGATGCCGAGTCGCCGCGGGGTGCCATGGGGTTGATGCAGTTGATGCCAGAAACAGCGACACGGTATGCAGTTCTGGATCCCTTCGATCCTGCCGCCAACATTGATGCCGGTACCAGACATTTACGCACGCTTCTTGACGAGTTTGGTACCCGTGGTGCGCTCGCGGCCTACAATGCCGGCGAGGGTCCCGTTAGGGCATTCAATGGAATACCGCCGTATTCAGAAACTCGTAGATATGTCACTCGCGTCTTGGATATAGCCGCACAACCGGTTGAGATACGGTAACTCTACGACCCGGTCAGAAATAGCAACCTACCGGTGGTAAACCCTGCCGCCGGACGCACGTCGCGATGCGACTACTTTGATTGTAATTGACGCGTAATCTTTATAAACTGAAGACAAATAAGGGTTTCTTGAAATTCTCTAGTTCCTATTCATTTGAATAATTGCCTACACCATGGAATTCCGTTGTCGAGTCGGAAGCGCGTCCGGTGATGTACAAGAGGGAGTCTATGTTGCGGACAGTGAGGCCCAATTGCGCACAGAGTTCGAGGAGCAGGGACTATTTGTGCTGTCGCTTAAACAGCGAAAACAGTTTTCTCTCTCTGGCCTACAGGAACGTCGTCTAAGGCGTCTCCGCACCCAAGACCTAATTCTTTTTACTCAAGAATTCGCTGCGCTACTACGAGCTGGAATGCCGATATTGCAATCCCTCGATATTCTTCGGCAACGTAGAGACAACCCGCGGTTCAAACTCATTTTAGATGACGTATATGAACGCGTGCGAAGCGGTTCCTCACTCGCGGAAAGCTTTGAAAGTCATGGCAACGTTTTTCCTGGTGTCTATATCGCGGCATTGGTAGCAGGAGAAAAAAGTGGGGGGCTCGAGCAAATTTTGACGCGTTATGTCGCGTCCACGAAGGCTATTGACCGCGTAAGACGGAAGACCCTGTCAGCTTTGATCTATCCAACCGTACTCCTTGCTCTGTCCCTGGTGGTTGTTGCAGTAATTGTGCTCCGTGTTGTTCCAGAATTTTCAAGTTTTTATGACGGCATGGGTGCGACTTTGCCACTAGCCACTCAAGCGCTGTTAACCGTATCGTCCTTCATCGGTAACTATTTTTGGTTACTGCTAGGGCTTATCGCATGTCTTGGTTTTTCGGCTTGGGCCTGGCTGTTCGGCGCTGGGAGACAGACGTGGCTTGATCAACATTTATTGGGTTTACCTCTTGTTGGTGATATCGCGACAAAATTTTCTACGTCGCAACTGGCTCGTACGATCTCTACATTACTTGGCGGTGGTATCCCATTAGTTAACGCCCTCGACGTGGCATCAAAATCGATGTCGAATCGACACCTTGCGCAATCGGTTAACGATATTGCGCAGGAAGTTCGAGAAGGGCGAAGTCTATCTGTTTGCATGAGCGAGAGAGCGACGTTTCCGTCAGTCGCTGTCAAAATGGTAGAAGTCGGTGAATCGACTGGCGCCTTGCAGGACATGCTGACCAACGTAGCTGATTTTTTTGATGAGGAAATTGACACTGCGCTTTCACGGGTCGTGGCGTTGATCGAACCCGTGTTACTGATCCTCATGGGGTTGGTAATTGCCGGACTTTTGGTTTCGCTATATTTGCCATTGTTTCAATTGGGGGCAATCGTCTGATGGGCCCTAGCAATCCAAATACCGACGAAATGAAAGGAACGAATCCAGGGCAACCGTTCGATTCGATGGAAGCGACGGGCGCGGACCAACGCGAAAATATGGCCAGCGAGATCGAGCAAGCGCGGACACTCGCCATGAGGTATCGACTGAAATACGTCGACATGCAGAACTTTCAGATTGACCAGGACTTATTTCGCTCGATCCCTGCGGAATTAATGCTGCGGTATGGATTCGTTCCGCATCGAAAAGACGGCGACACCCTGGTGATTGTGGTGTCGGACCCGACGGACCTGCCGATGATTGACGAACTTTCCCTCTTGCTGGGTTTTCCATTGGCGGTCACGGTTGGAACGCCTTCGGCCATTAAAGAGATGTTGACTAAGAGCGAGAGCTCCCAACGCGTGCTTGATGACGCTACAGAAAGCTTCCAACTTCAATTGCTTCGTGAAGATGAAGACGGCGAGGATAACCTTACGGTCGAAAGATTGACGAGTGATATCAGTCCCGTAATCAAATTAGTCGATTCGATGATCTACACGGCAATCCAACGACGGGCTAGCGATATCCATGTTGAAACACGGGATGATGCAGTTCATGTGAAATACCGTATTGATGGTGTGCTGCAATCCGCGATGCGGCCAATCGACAAGCAATTTCATAGCGCTGTGTTGTCCAGAATTAAGGTCATGGCTGAACTCGACATAGCGGAGAAACGTGTCCCTCAGGATGGGCGATTTAAGTTACGCATGCCAGGAAAAACCATCGACTTTCGCGTTTCGATTATGCCTAGCGTCAATGGGGAAGATGCGGTCATTCGAATCCTTGACAAGGAATCGATCAGCGAGCAGTTTCAGGAACTTAGTCTGGATATTCTTGGTTTTCCTGAGGATGAGCTAAGTAGATTTCGACGGTATATTAATGAGCCATACGGAATGGTCCTCGTTACCGGCCCGACCGGAAGTGGAAAAACTACGACTTTATACGGAGCGTTATCAGAGATAAAGTCTTCCGAAGACAAGATCATTACGATCGAAGACCCGGTCGAATACCAGTTACAGGGAATCACGCAAATTCCTATCAATGAGCGTAAGGGGTTGACGTTTGCCCGTGGACTTCGCTCGATCCTTCGACACGATCCGGACAAGATTATGGTTGGAGAGATACGTGATCCCGAAACGGCTCAGATCGCGATTCAATCCGCATTAACTGGCCATTTGGTTTTTACGACAGTGCATGCGAATAGCGTGGTTGATGTTCTCGGCCGTTTTCTCAACATGGGGGTAGAAGCCTATCAGTTTGTCTCAGCGTTGAATTGCGTACTGGCACAACGGCTTGTACGTACGATCTGCGAAGACTGCAAGCGCCCCGTCGATGTGAGTGCGGGGGAGATCGCGGAATCAGCAATAACTAAGTCTCGTCTCAAAGACCACATACTCTATGAAGGCGCGGGTTGCATGGAATGCGGTGGCACCGGCTATAAAGGACGAACGGCAATCTGTGAATTGTTGGATCTAACCGACGATATCCGTGAAATGATTTTGGACAGACGACCGACCTCTGAGATTAAGAAAGTCGCCGGCCAAGCCGGTATGCGCTTTCTCAGGGAATCCGCGATACAGCAAGTTTTGCGCGGGCGTACAACGCTGCGTGAGATCAATAAAGTTACGTTTGTCGAGTAATGAAGGAGTGCTAGCGACAGTGTTCCACAGTTCTCAGGCGCAAGCGGCGATTAGTATAGATAGCGACGAGATCGTATCTGTTGGTCTAACTGAGCAACTAGGGCAGTTGTCTATTTCTTCGCAGGATGTGAAGGGACTGAAACCTGGGGCCGTTGTCCCAAGTATGATGGCGGCGAATATCACAGACCCAAAAACGGTAGCGAACGCCCTGGAAACGGTTTTCAAACGCTATAAACGCGCCCCCAAACGGATTGCAATGGTTTTGCCGGATACTATCGCAAAAGTCACGTTGCTTTCGTTCGACGCAGTGCCAGATCGCGAAAGTGATCTTGAGCAACTCATCAGGCTTAAGATGAAAAGATCAGCTCCATTTAGCCTTGATGACGCACAGTTGTCGTATCTGAAATGCGGTACCAATCGTGCGAAACAATCCCAATTTCTGGTAGTCGTCGTGCAGAAAACAATTTTGGCTGAATACGAAGATGTGTGTAGCGCTGCAGCACTAAAAGTCGGCTGTGTCGATCTAGCTAGTTTTAACCTAATTAACACGTACCTGTATATCCATCCTCATAGACAACCGGTTGATTGGATGCTTGTGCATGTCGCACGCTATTACACGACGGTGGCGCTTGTACGGGGGGCGCAGCTTATCTTTTTCCGAACGCAAGCCATCGGTCCAGGAACCTCTTTGGAAAATTTCATTCATCAGACAACGATGTATCATGAAGATCGACTTGATGGCAATGGCATAGAGCGGGTTGTTTTCCTAACGACCGAAAGCGAGAGTAAAGCGGACGCGCTTGAGCCGGTATTGAGACGTGCATTTCACGACTCGCCGAAAGTGGCTTTCGAAGAACTTGGAACGCAGATTCTCACAGCGATCAAAAGTGAAAAACAATTGGCACTGCCTACCGTCAATCGCCTCGCGGCGCCTATTGGAATCCTCCTACGAGACCGACACAACTAAGCACGGGGACGTATGTTGAAGATCAATCTTGCCACGAGACCTTTTTACAATGAGCGTCTCGTGGACGTCGTCTTATTTTTGCTGGGTGCCGGGGCGATCGCTTTGATGCTATTTGGTGGTAGGACCGTCCTTCAGTTGTCGGACAATTACGACGATAGTGTCAAATCCGCAGAGGTCTCAGAAACACAAACCCGCGCTATTTCAGAGCAAATCGTTGCATTAAATGAAAACGTTTCCCGCGATGAATTGGCGAGCCTGAGGGTATCGGCCGCTGAAGCGAATCGCCTGATTGATCAACGTGTTTTTTCTTGGACCGGCTTACTCAATGTCATCGAGCGAACGCTTCCAGATCGGGTCATGCTTACAAGCTTGAGGCCTACAGGTACCGCAGGCGAGATGTTATTGCGAATAGGTGTAATCGGCGAACATGTCGCGGATATTGAAGATTTCATCAAAGAATTGGAAGCAACCGGATCGGTGCGCAATGTTCTTGCTAGGCAAGAACAACGGACTGACGACGGGATGTACAGCGCTTTGTTGATAGGTGAATTCGACGGAGAATCGACCGGTCCAAACGACGATAGTTCTGGCCAGTAGTGAAAGTGATGCAACTTCTGAAACGAGTGTTCATCGAGAAACGTTGGCCCATTACTCTTGTGGCCATGTCAGTTGCCATTGATATCGTGTTGTACACACTGGTCGTGTTGCCCTGGTCTGTCGCACTTACAAATGCCAGGCAGCGTGCAGCGGGCGCCGTGAGTGCTTTGACGGCCGCGCAACAGGCCCTCGCAGTCACCCAATCCACTGTCAATGGAAAACTGGAGGCTGATCGCGAGTTGCAGACGTTTTATAGCGAGATCCTCCCGACGGACTTATCTGATGCACGAGGAATCACCTTTGCGCGACTAGAACAAGCGGCTGCTCAAAACAATCTAGTCATGGAACGCCGAAGTTCCTCAACAGAGCATGAGGTGGGAAGTCGGTTAGCGCGGTTACAGATGACCATGTTTCTGAAAGGCGACTACCGTGACATGCGCGGTTTTCTCGCAGAACTAGAGGAAAGCGATGACTTTATTGTAATTGAAGAGATCTCACTGAGTCAGGATAACGCGTCAGAGAATACCGAAGCACTCACGCTCGGTTTAGCTACGTACTTCTGGGCAGAGAGGGATGAGGGCACCCTTTAAGCTGGGCGCTGGGACAGCATTTCCATATGGTTTTGAAGAACAAACGTGAACGCCCGTATTTAAAGTCTCGAGGCTATTCCTTCGTGGAGTTATTGGTCGTGTCCGCGATACTCCTGATTCTCGCATCAGCGATTGCACCACTCAGCTCTATCACCATGCAAAGACAGCGAGAGTCTGAACTAAGACGTTCCTTACGAGAACTACGCACAGCTATTGATGATTACAAGGATGCCGTTGACCTCGGATTAATTGCGGGAACTGACATCGATCCTTCAAATGCCGGCTACCCTCCGAATCTCGATGTATTAGTTGAAGGCGTAGAGACCACGGACGAAGACAATGGCGGAAGG
>CAYFJM010000055.1:0-10030 GCA_964343415.1 uncultured Vicinamibacteraceae bacterium
TCAAAATATTGAGAACTTCGGCTCGTACACGAGCACGCAAATTCCTCCCGACCTCGTCATTCTTCAGGTTAACTCGCTCAAGAATCGTCTTAGTCGCTGCCAGACCGACATCTGCCTCAATCAACAGTTCCTCGAGTAATCCCACTGACTCCTGGTCAACAGCTAAGGCTTTATCGCTGGATCCAGACCTACCCGAAAGTCCGTCTAATCGCCTTGACCACTCTTCCGCGGTTCGCCGAAGTCCCAACCTTAAACGTTCGACAACACTCATCCATCTCTCTCATCGCGTTGTTTTCGTAACATCAATTGCTCCGCTGCTTCCTCCGGGGATTTTCGACATGCGAAAACATCCGACATCTGAGAAGCGATTGGTAGTTCAACACCAAGCTGTTCACCAAGATTAATCGCCGCTTCCGTTGTCCTAACTCCCTCCGCAACCGTCCGAGTCGCTTGAAGGATGTCCGGTAATGCCACCCCCTGACCTAACTGAAGCCCTAGCCGCCGATTACGACTTAATCCTCCAGTGCACGTCAGAACAAGGTCCCCAAGCCCACTCAAACCCGAAAGCGTTTCTCTTTCGCCACCCATCGCGCAGGCTAATCTTGTGCTCTCAGCAAGTCCCCTAGTGATAATGGCCGACAATGCGTTATGACCTAGTCCTAAACCTTCAACAACACCTGCCGCGATGGCCATTACGTTCTTGAGTGCCCCTCCGACCTCAACCCCGACCGTATCTTGACACCCATAAAGTCGAAACGTCCCAGATCGAAAGTCACGTTGAACCTCGGCGATAGCTTTCGAGCTTTCTCCAGAAACGACAACCGCCGTTGGTAAACTTCGGGCGACCTCCGCAGCAAAACTTGGCCCAGACAGAACAACTATCGAATGCTCTACTTGAAGTTCCTGCTGAATGACCTGAGACATTCGTAATAGGGTTCTCTCCTCTATCCCTTTTGTTGCACTGACGATCGTCACCCCAGACTCAATATAGCCAGCGATTGTTCGCATGAGTTTCCGCACACCATGAGATGGAACCGCAACAACAACATATCGTGCGCCCCGCAACGCACACTCCATAGCGGACATCGGCTCAACTGATTCCGCCAAAACAACTCCAGGCAGATAAACAGAGTTTTCCCTCGTCTCAGCCAAACTCCGGATAAGACTCTGATCGCGCCCCCAAAGTCTGACTGGACAACCCGTACTAGCCAAATGAACGGCAAGAGCAGTCCCCCATCCTCCACATCCCAAAACAGCCACGGGACTCCTCAAACTCTCAGTCATATAACCCTTCGTTCTCCGGCAGACATACAGCAAACAACCTCTTCTTTCCTCTTCAATATTAGTCTTCCTACTGTCCTTTAACGCCTAAGCCGTGCTTTTGCCGCTGCAAATCCAGCTTTTTGAGCGAGACCGCTTACGATAGTAACTGCCCTATGAAACGACTCTGCAGAATCAGGGCCATAATATGTAGTGATACACCTAGCTAGACAGTAACTTTTTCCGTAGGAGGTTAAGCGCAACTTGAGAAGCTTGAAATTTCACCCGCCTACGATCACCTGGTAGCTGGCAGCGTCTCGAGATAATATCGCTATCAGGGCCCACTAGCGCTACATGCACCGTACCAACAGGCTTACCCGACACCGCCCCCGCTGGCCCAGCAATTCCCGTTGCGCTCAAACCAAACTCCACACCTAGGCGTTTTTGCACCCCCAAAGCCATCGCTATAGCCACTTCTTCACTAACAGCTCCATAACGCTCAAGCAGTTCGATATTCACATCCAGCAATTTAACTTTGGCTTCGTCGCTGTATGTAGTTACCCCGCCATACACATACACCGAGCTACCGGGGAAATCAGTAAGCCGCGAAGTAATAAGACCTCCTGTGCATGACTCCGCAACACCAACCGTTGCCTCATGGTCTCGTAAAAGCCCACCTACAATCTCAGGCAGACTTCGCCCATCCTCACTAAATAGCAACAGACCTAGCTTCGTCCGCAACTCACACGTCGCATCATCTAGTATTGCCTTGGCTTCAACCTCGCTATCACTCCCCACACTAAGGTGTAAATCTATCTGTCCTAGTGAGGCCAAAATTGTCGTATGGATAGGGGTAGCCCTCACTAACCAACTCTGATAGATGGGCTTAACAGACTCGTCGACAAAAGACTCTGTCTCTCCGGTCGTTCTCAAAATCCGCCTGTAAATTCGTTTACCCGAACTCGCGCTTTTGAGCCGGCTAGCCACATACTGCTTAAACATCGGCTGCAACTCTTTCGGTGGCCCAGGTAGGAGCACCGTCGTTACTGATTCGTCATTAATGACTAATCCTGGAGCCGTTCCATGCCGATTAATTAGCATCTCAGCGCCTCGTGGAACCTCTGCCTGGCGTCGATTTATTTCAGGCATTCTGAGATTCCGCTCAGCAAACCTTTTCCGAATACCTTCCAAGACCGTCTTATCAAGCTCTAACGGGCGTTCCAGTGCCGACGCGATAACATCACGTGTACGGTCATCGTCGGTCGGCCCAAGCCCGCCAGTAATAATTACCAATGGAGCAACGCCACACGAATACCGAAAAGCTGACTCCAGCTCGAGAGCATCATCGCCAACAACGGTCTTCTGCGTGACCGTAAATCCAACACTATTTAGTTCTTCAGTCAGAAACAGCGAATTCGTATCGACCTTGTCCGGCGTGAGTAGTTCGGTTCCAACAGCAATTATTGCTACTGTCGAAGATTTTTCACCCGAGAATGTTTTCATGTTCATGCCGTTCCGATCGGCAACAACCACAATGCGATCCGAACACTTGCGTACCCATACAAGCCGGCTATAAGATCGTCCGCCATTACTCCCCAGCCGCCCGGAAGTCTTTCAGCTGTTTTCGCTGGAAACGGCTTCACAATATCAAAGAATCGAAAGGCCAAAAATCCGATCAAAAATGACGCCCACCCACTGGGAAGCCAAAGGAGCGTAAGCATCATGCCAGCTACCTCGTCAATAACAACTTCACCGGGGTCTTCTCGGCGATAATGCCGCTCGGCAACATTCGCAGACCATATCCCAACACCAATAACGACGACTAATACAAATAGCTCTACCCAATCATTTCTCGAAACCCTAACAAGCGCCAAAAGAGCAAGACCGACGGCTGAACCTGCCGTGCCAGGCGCCAGCGGCACAAGACCAGAGAATCCAGCGGTCCAAACAAAAAACGCGATTTTCCCCATTCCCATTATCGGCGTACAACCTTTGTGTTTGCTAAGACATCATGCACGGCATGACTCTTCCCTACAAAAGCGTAGAGATAACCCACACCGAACGGAACGACGGAAACAACAGCTATCGCAGTCCTAATCACAATCGTCCGAAAACCTGCTATTCCATCGTCACGGCGAACAACCTTTATGCCCATCATCATCTTGCCAATGGTTTGCCCTCCCAAGGTTGTCAAAGCCACAACATAGCCGCAATCCAAAAGCATCAAAAATGCGAAAAGTGGTAAGAACAGTTGAAACTCTGTGAATAAATCGATAGGCACCTGGGCAAGTCGTTGGGTAAGCAATACGACAGCCACATTCAGTCCAAAAAGGATAGAAACGTCTATGAATGTCGCTATGATACGGCTACTTACCGTAGCCAAAGGCAACGATTGTGACGCCGAAAGAGATTTTTTGACTTCAGCGGAATCTTCTCCTCCGAAGTTCAAAGTCATCGCACCGTCCACGCTAGACCTTCGGTGCGTTCGTCGCACGTTAGTTGTTTTTTTGCTCACCCTAAAGGGTACCGCGCGGGATCTAGTCACCGTTCGTATCTTCCTCTACGCTCTACGGATTCTCGAAATCACTAACTGACAACAAACCTACAAAAGACAAACTACCCTGCCGAGGCTATAACAACCTGAAACGGCCTGCACAAATTGTTCAGCGGCCTGGCAACCCTCATTTCGTTTCCATAGATTGTGCCCTTATCAGGCATACTAGTGACACTGGCACACAAGACGAATGCTCGTGGAAAGCACTCCGCGGCTAATTCTTCAGCGAATGCCAGTCTCCGAGGCAAGGGCTTCGTACACATGATTGAGTCCATTCCGAATATCAGTGAAGGACGAAACGGTACCATCATTCGACAAATCATAGGCGCAATCGAGCAAAACAGCAGAGCCGAGGTGATCGATTCTTCTTCCGACTGTTCCCACCATCGAACCGTCCTTACAATCACAGGTAGTGAGCTAGACGTTCAAAACGCCATCCTCGCAACGGCGGCCAACGCCATCCGCGACATTGATCTTCGAGAACACGATGGCATTCATCCAAGAATTGGCGCAATCGATGTAGTACCTTTGGTGCCACTTATTGGATCAACACTCGAACAGTGCATCGCCTTATCGCACACAATAGGGAAATTATTAGCCGAGACACTCGATATCCCTGTGTTTCTCTATGAAGATTCGTCACGGCTTTCCCATCGCCGGCGACTCGAACAGATACGAAAAGGTGGTTTTGAGAAACTTAAAACTAAGCTGCAGCACGTCGATTGGCAACCGGATTACGGCCCTCCACGACCGCACCCGTCCGCTGGGGTCTGTGTCGTTGGTGCTCGAGGCCCACTGATCGCATTTAATGTGAACCTTCGTTCCCAAAACCTCAACATTGCGCGACAGATAGCCCTAACAATTCGTTCGAGTAATGGCGGGCTTCCATTCGTAAAAGCCTTAGGGCTATTAGTATCAACAAATAAACATAACGGCGTGCAAATATCAATGAACCTGACGGATTACAAACGCACCCCATTAGCCGTTGCACTCAATGCAGTTTTCACTGAAGCGAGTAAACACAAAGTCGAGATTTCAGGAACTGAGCTCATCGGACTCATTCCAGCAGAGGCCGTTGTCGGCAATGTAAGAAACATGCCGATTGACAAACTAATCGCACCCAATCAGATACTTGAAAGTAAGCTGTCCCAATAATTTCATTCCCTCTCTCAGCCCCCTCACAACAAACAGACGATCCTCTGTAAGCGTTAATCTTTCGGCTTCAGTAATCCCTTGAGTTCAGCCATGAATTCTCCAATATCTCGAAAATGTCGGTAGACCGATGCAAATCTTACGTAAGCAACCGCATCTAATGCCCGAAGTGCATCCATGACCAAAGTCCCGATTTCTTCTGTCGAAATTTCTTTATCCGGCCGTTCTTGCAACGTCGCCTCGACTTTATTGGCAACAGATTCAAGTTCACTAACACTGACAGGTCTCTTTTCACACGCTTTCAAAAGTCCCGCGATAACCTTCTGTCGCTCAAACCGTTCCCGTGTGCCGTCTTTCTTGACGACCATGTAGGGAATCTCATCAATACGTTCGTAGCTCGTAAAACGCCGGCCACAGCTAACGCACTCCCGTCTCCGCCTAATGACCTCACCTTCTTTGCCTTCACGGGAGTCGACAACTTTGTCGTCAAGATTCCCACAAAACGGACATTTCACAGAATCCCCCTTGTGTTTTGATGTGGCTACGGTCCATCACATTACTGTAGAGCTCTGTACGGTTTAAATCGACTCACTGTACCTTGGTTTCACTATCCCCAAGAACGTTAGAAATTTTCTCAAAATTCATCTCAGATCGGGCCATAAGCACCAGTCCAATTAACGTCACCGGTAAAAATGACAAAACGTGAGCAACTAAGCCAGCCCCAACTGCAGCAGTGTCGGCGGCACCATACAGACCCGTGACCCCAAGCTGATAGGCTGCATGATAACCACCTACGCCAGCAGGTGTCGGCACCGCGACCCCAACGGCAATAAGAACTACGATTACACCAGCCCCTGCAATAGGCATTTCAATATCAAATGCCACCGTGACCAACCATAAACTTAAGCCAATACTTGCCCAAAGACCTATCGACCACACCATGGAACACACTAGCGGCCGTATCTCTCTCATAACAGCAAAGCCCTTCAGAAAACGACTGGTTACTTGAACCACAGAACCAGAAAATCCGTCCGGTAAGGGTGCGACCAACCACCTCACTAATTTATCTACAAACTTTGGCCCACTCGCCGCAATACTTGCCAAGCCAAGCATCAATACCACTGCGCCCGCTGCGACACTAGCACCGGCATTTATGCCAGCCATAATCGATTCATTGGCATCTACAAACCCGGGATCAAAAATCACAACTGACAGACCAAACATGACAAGGATGGCGACAAGGTCAAGTACGCGTTCGACTAAAACCGTAGCCACAACCGCACTTACACTCAAGCGTTCCTGTCTAGCCAAAAGGTACGGTCGCAGCAGTTCGCCAACACGCCCGGGAAGGATCGCATTCACTGCAAACCCAATCATGGTTGAATGCAGCGCTACCCCTAACGATACTTGCCCGAGCGGGCTTAATAAATATTTCCATCGGATCGCACGGATTACATAGCCTAACGTTAGTACTAAGAAGGCAAGAAAAATAACTCCTTGTCTCGCGGCGCCAATTGCGTCGATCACACCTCCGAAATCAACATTTCGAAGAAAGAACATCATCAACAATAATGCGATCGCAATGCCGAGGTATTTCTTGACGAATGTACGCATGCCACAGTGAACGTACTATATTTTAATCTTGCGGTCTTTCGGTCTGAGCCAGTAAGCTACTCGCCTTTAAATGTCATACGAGGAACCTGTGCCTACTCACGAGCCCATTTTTGAAACGAACCTCAAAGGATTAACAAACCACCGTCGAGGCAAAGTTCGCGACATGTACGAAGTTGATAACGAACATTTGTTGATGGTTGCAACAGACCGTATTTCTGCTTACGACCTTGTTCTCGGCTCAGCTATCCCAGACAAAGGAAAAGTACTTACCCAACTATCTTCATATTGGTTTGAGAAGACTACCCACCTTGTAAAAAACCATATGGTTTCTATTGAACCCAACGAATATCCCGGCAATCTCGGTGATGACAACAGCGTATTGGCTGGCAGATCAATGTTGGTAAAGAGAACGAACCCTATTACGATCGAGTGCGTTGCGCGTGGCTACCTATCGGGTTCCGGCTGGAAGGAGTACCAACAGAATGGCCAAGTTTGTGGAATTACCTTACCAACAGGTCTAAAAGAATCTGATCGCTTGCCAGAGCCAATCTTTACACCAGCGACAAAAGCGGAAACTGGCCACGATATCAACATCAGTGAATCTGAGGCCGAGAACTTGATTGGACGTGAGCTCGTTGGTCGCTTAAAGCAATTAACGCTTGACCTATACGCCTATGGCGCCAAGCACGCCGAAAGCAAAGGAATTATTGTCGCTGATACAAAGTTCGAGTTTGGAATTGTCAATGAGCATGGACACGACGAGATTCTCCTTATCGATGAAGTTTTAACACCGGATTCCTCTCGATTTTGGCCGGCTGATAAATACGTCAGTGGAGGCCCGCAGCCAAGTTTTGACAAACAGTACGTTAGGGACTACCTAGATAAAATTAACTGGAATCGCAGCCCTCCGGTCCCGGAATTGCCCGACGATGTAATTACAAATACCCAATCAAAATATATCGAAGCGTATAACCTATTAACCGATTGTCAACTGCGCTAGAAGCACCGAGACAATCTAAGCGGTAAGAAAGGCTCTCCTGCGTGCGGGAACAACTCAATCGTCTGGTTGATGAGATGCTGACCAAAGGGATACTGTACGACGACGCTCGTCGAGAAATCGAGAAGCGCTTCATAACAAGCGCACTGACACGTTCGAATGGAAACCTTGGGCGAGCAGCAACATTATTGGGAATGCACCGAAACACCCTTACCCGCAAAATTGCCGCCTATCGGCTCAAAAGGACGGGGTAAGTTAGACCCTCGGGTCGTCGAAACTTGACGCAGGCTCAAAAGACAGATTAAATTAGCAGTCTTGGCCTGTGACTGCTATAGATAACATTGTCACGGACTAGGCCCTTAAGAAAAGACGCATTTTCGCGAAGGCTTAAGGGTTTCGCCTTTTACCCATCTTGAAGGGAGCACAAGGTTCATGGCTGTAAAGGTACGACCACTACACGACCGCATCATCGTCGAGCGAATCGAGGAAGGTGAACAACAGGTCGGAGGAATTATCATCCCCGACACTGCAAAGGAAAAGCCGCAACAAGGCAAGATCATCGCTGCTGGAAACGGCAAAGTAAAAGATGACGGAACTGTCACTCCCTTAGATGTTAAGGCCGGTGACACCGTGCTGTTTGGCAAATACTCCGGTCAGGAGATCAAGCTAGACGGCGAAGAGTTTCTCATTATGCGAGAGGATGAAATCCTCGGCGTCATAGAAGGCAAATAGGATAGATAGTTCGTACGATCGAAATAGTTATTTTGTGATTGGAGTTCGAGAACATGGCAAAGCAGATTGTTTACGGTGAGAAATCACGTCAGATGATCATCGAAGGCGTCAACCAACTCGCGAATGCCGTCAAGGTGACCTTGGGGCCAAAAGGACGAAACGTCGTTCTTGATAAGAAGTTTGGCTCCCCAACAATCACTAAGGACGGTGTGAGTGTCGCGAAAGAAATAGACCTAAAAGACCCGCTTGAAAACATGGGCGCTCAGATGGTTCGTGAAGTTGCGAGCAAAACGTCTGATATCGCTGGTGATGGCACAACAACCGCTACGGTCCTAGCACAAGCGATCTACCGTGAAGGCGCAAAAAACGTTGTTGCCGGCGCCAATCCGATGGAAATTAAACGTGGCATCGAAGCGGCCGTAGAAGCCGTTGTCGCTGAGCTACGAGCGATGTCTTCCGGGGTTAGTGGAAACATGATCGCACAGGTCGGCACGATTTCCGCCAACAATGATTCGACAATTGGAACAATCATTGCCGAAGCCATGGAAAAAGTCGGTAAAGATGGCGTAATTACGGTCGAAGAAGCTAGAACACTGGAGACTTCATTGGATGTCGTCGAAGGGATGCAATTTGACCGCGGCTATCTTTCGCCATACTTCGTAACCGATGCCGAACGTATGGAAACCGTGCTTGAGAATCCGATTATTCTCATTCATGAGAAGAAAATTAGCTCAATGAAGGACCTGCTACCGTTGCTTGAGCAGGTGGCACGACTGAGCCGTCCATTACTTATCATCGCTGAAGATATCGAAGGTGAGGCCTTGGCCACGTTGGTGGTCAATAAGCTACGGGGAACACTCCAGGGCGCAGCCGTTAAAGCTCCTGGATTCGGTGACAGACGTAAGGCGATGCTCGAAGACATCGCTACACTGACCAACGGAAAGGCCATCACCGAGGATCTCGGCCTAAAGTTAGAGAACATTAATATCGATGATCTTGGTGGTGCTAAGAAAGTCACAATCGACAAAGACAACACAACGATTGTCGAAGGTGACGGTGAACAGGCCGCTATTGAAGGCCGAGTAAAACAGATCAGAGCCCAAATAGAAGAAACAACATCCGATTACGACCGCGAAAAGTTACAAGAGCGACTTGCGAAACTGGTCGGCGGTGTCGCGGTCATCAAGGTTGGCGCGGCAACCGAGACCGAAATGAAAGAAAAGAAAGCTCGCGTTGAAGATGCCATGCACGCTACAAAAGCTGCAGTTGAAGAAGGTATCGTCCCCGGTGGTGGTGTTGCTCTGTTACGTGGGTCACGAGCCCTTGACAACATGTCGCTCGACGGTGACCAACAGATTGGCGTCAATATCATAAAACGGGCCCTTGAAGAGCCGATGCGTTGGATCGCACAGAATGCTGGACATGAGGGTTCAATTATTGTCCAGAGAGTACGTGAAGCGAAGAATGATCAAGAAGGCTTCAACGCACAAGCAGAAACATATGAAAACCTTGTAGACGCAGGCGTCATCGATCCAACAAAAGTAGTACGAACGGCTTTGCAGAACGCCGGATCAATTGCCTCACTCTTGTTGACGACCGAAGCGCTTGTTGCGGATATCCCTGAAGAGAAACCTGCGGCCGCCCCAGCTGCTCCAGATATGGGCGGTATGGGTGGTATGGGTGGTATGGGCGGTATGATGTAATCGTTTTCGATTACACGT